>CAISZN010000150.1 GCA_903889985.1 uncultured Hyphomicrobiales bacterium
GGAGAGGCCCGCAGGCGTCTCGTCCGGCAATGAGGCGATGTTGAGCAGATCCGTTGCCAAGGTGCCCGATAGAGACGGGCGGCCATGTTCGGTGGAATAGATCAGCGCCCCATCGAAGGCATTGCCATCAAGTGACATGCGGAGATCCGACAGGGCAACGGTGTTGGATGTTGTGCGTGCAGAACCGACCAGAGAGAATTTCTGCAAAGGTCCTGGCAGCGGCAACTGGAAGCCACCGAAGGTCGCCAGGCGAGCCAGCGACGGTGCCGTCGCCGAGACCTTGCCTTGATATCGCAGGCCGCCAAGTCCGAAGACAGAGCCATTCGCCGACAGGACCAGGGACGGGGAATCGATTTTCACGGACACCGGGGAGTTGTCGCCGCGCAGCAGATCTGCTGGCTTGCCAACCCAGGCTGCGACTTCCACAGCTTCGTCATTCCATCGAAAATTCGCCTTGACGCCTGCTGGCGCGCGAAGGCTGCGCCAGTCGAGCGTCAGGTCGAGATCTTGCAACTGTGCGTCGAGGCTGCGGGAGGCGCTGCGGATATGGGCGCTGCCGTGCTGGATGCTGACCTGTCCAAGACGCGTACCGTCGGCGATTTCGGCTTCCGGGGAAGCCGGGCGGGCCTCGGCGGCACGGACGATAGCGCTGTCGCTTGCCAGCGGCTTGGCATCGATGTCGATGTCGAGTTGTGGTTCGACAAGTGTCACGGAACTCAATTCGAGCCGGCCGGCGAAGATCGGCAGAATGCGAAGGTCGCCTCGCAAGAGTCCAGCCTGCATGCGCAAGGTTCCATCGCGATCGCGGATCACCACGTCCGAGACCTTGATGCGCGGCCTGGGCAAGAGGGCCAGCGTCGTACGCCCCTGACCTTCCATGATCAGGCCGACGGTCTCGGACACCTGGCGCGCGATTTCCTGGCGCACAGCGGTGCCGGAAAATGTCCACGGGGCGAGCGCGGCGCCAAGCACCACGACACCGATCCCTGCGGCCGCCCATTTCCGTCCGCCTGCCATCATCACTCGTAGGGGCTCCCTGTAATCGGCGCGACTATAGCCTCGAGCGTTGCCGAACGCCTAGATACCCCTGTGGACTGCAATTGCGGCCAACCCATGATGGGTGTGTCGTTCGGGCGTTGATCCAGGTCATTGGGGGTTGTCACCTGAATGCTTATCTTCGTATTTGCTGAAAAGAGGCAAACAACGATGTCACATCATCAGGCCGGAACTGAACAATACAGCCTGCGTCGTGTCAGGCTGGAAATGGCGCGCTCCAAGGAGCATGTGGAAGGCGCTGAAGGATATGGCTATGACTTCGTCGCTCCGCTGGATGGGCAGGGCCATCTCAGCGTCGATGGGTGGCATGTGGACCGTGGTCGCTGTTTTGTGCATCGGCTCGAAAAAGGCATCGTGACGGAGCGGGGCCTGCTGGTTCACAAGGCAGGCGGCGAGGGCGGTGGCACCTGGGCCTTTGACTATCCTGACGTGCAGGGTGTCGACGATGAAGACCGCGGTTATCACTTCGCGTCGCGGTCCTTCGTGCCGGGTGAATATGTCTCCTTCAAGGAGCACGACGGCGTGACCCGCACCTATCGCATAAAAGCAGTCGGCCCCGCCTGAGCGGGGCCGTTGTTTCATTCGGCGGGCTGATGCACAGGCTGGTGCACAGGGAGGTCCTGTGTGCTCTCACCCTTCGATCGGCCTGACAGGTAGCTATCCACCTTGTCGAGGTAATAGTAGATCACCGGCGTGATGTAGAGCGTCAGCAGCTGCGACAGGCACAGACCGCCGACGACGGCGATGCCGAGTGGCTGACGAAGTTCTGCGCCAGCACCCGCGCCCAGTGCAATCGGCACGGCGCCCAGGATGGCAGCCAGCGACGTCATGGTGATCGGGCGGAAGCGGATGAGCGCTGCTTCGCGGATGGCGGTCAGCGCATCCACGCCTTCACGTCGTCGCTCGATGGCAAAGTCGATCATCATGATCGCGTTTTTCTTCACGATGCCGACGAGCAGCAGGATGCCGATGATGGCAATCACCGACAGGTCCATGTTGAAATACTGCAGGCTCAGCAGCGCGCCGATGCCGGCGGAAGGCAGGCCCGACAGAATCGTGATCGGATGGATGTAGCTCTCATAGAGCACACCCAGCACGATATAGATCGTCAGCACCGCGGCGAGAATCAGCGGGACCTGACCTTTCTGCGCATCCTGGAAGAGCTGCGCAGAGCCGGTGAAGTTCGTCGAGATCGACGGCGGCAGTTTGAGGTCCTGCTCAACCTTGCGGATGGCCTCGACCGCTTCGCCGATGGAAACGCCCGGGGCCGTGTTGAAGGACAGGGTGACGGACGGCTGTTGCGACTGGCGGTTCACCCAAAGCGGACCAACCGAGCGCTTGAGGGTTGCGACCTGATCGAGCGGGATGATCGGCGCTGTCGAAACACCGCCTGCGGAAGCAGTGCCACTGGAGCCGGTTGTTGTCGCCCCTGTAGCATTGCCGCCGGTGCCGGTGCCCGCACGGATGAACACCCGGCTGAGGGCGGAGGGATCATCCTGATACTTGTGGGCCGTCTGCAGGATCACCTGATAGTCGGAGGCCTGCGTATAGATCGTCGAGATCTGTCGGCTGCCGTAGGCATTATAAAGCGCCGTGCGGATCTGGTCCGACGTCAGGCCGAAAGCACCGGCCTTGTCGCGGTCGATTTCGATTCTCAGCTCCGGATTGGTGATCTTGAGGTCACTCGTCACATCGCGCAGCTGCGAAAGTGACTGCATCCGCAAGAGCATGTCGGGGGCAAGCTTGAAGAGCGAGTCGATGTCGCTGGACTGCAGCGTGTACTGATAGGGAGCACGCGATGCGCGACCGCCGTTCAGGTTCAGGTTCTGAACCGGCTGGAACACCGCATTGATGCCCGGGATCGACGTTGCCTTGCGCCGCAGACGGTTGATGATGTCACCGATGGGCCCGCGCACTTCCTTCGGCTTGAGCGCAATATTCACCGAGCCCTGGTTGGTACCACCGGTTCCAACAGAGGATGTGAGGTAATCAACCGCCGGGTCATCCATGATCAGCTTGGCGATCTGCTGCTGACGCTCTGCCATGGCGGGGAAGGCAATATCAGATGCAGCCTCCGTCGAACCTGAAATGAAGCCGGTATCCTCGATCGGGAAGAAGCCTTTCGGGATCGTGTTGAACATATGCACGCTCACCGCGAAGGTCGCGAAGGTGATGAACACCATGGTGATGCGATGGTTCAGGCAGATGTCGAGTGACCAGCGATAGGCATTGGTCATGGCGTCAATGGAGCCATCGACCATTTTCCAGAACCAGGACTGGTGCCCGTGATGCTCGACCGGCCGCAGCAGGCGCGCGCACAGCATCGGCGTCATGGTGAGGGACACGAACCCCGAAACCAGGATTGCGCAGGAGATGGTGACGGCGAATTCGCGGAAGACGCGACCAACGATACCACCCATGAGCAGGACGGGGATGAACACCGCAACCAGCGACAGGGTGATCGAGATGATCGTGAAGCCGATCTCGCGGGACCCCTTCAAAGCGGCATCGAAGGGGCGCATGCCTTCTTCGATGTGGCGGACGATGTTTTCCAGCATCACGATGGCGTCGTCGACCACGAAGCCCACGGCCAGCGTGATCGCCAGCAGGGAGATGTTGTCGATCGAATAGCCAAACAGATACATGAAGGCGCAGGTCCCGATCAGGGAGACCGGCAGGGCCAGCGAGGGGATCAGGGTGGCCGCGAAGCTCTTCAGGAACAGGAAGATCACGAGCACCACGAGAGCGATCGACAGTCCGAGCGTGAACTGCACGTCATCAATCGACTCGCGGATCGACCGGGAGCGGTCGTTCAGCACCTGCGCCGTGACCGATGGCGGA
>CAISZN010000151.1 GCA_903889985.1 uncultured Hyphomicrobiales bacterium
ACGGCAACCTCCACCGGATCAAATCCGGCTCGCTCATTGATGATATCAGCAGCAGCCGTAGGCGCATCGTTCATGGATCAAACCTCAGGTTGGGCCACGGCACGTAGCACGTCTCGCGGACCGAACGCATATGGCAGCAAGTCACTCATCAAAAATGTCTTTTGAACACCATCCGGCCCCGCACAATGAATCTGCGTCTGCTCGTCGCTGAATTCATGAATGCGCTGCCGGCAGGACCCGCAGGGAGTAATCAAAGGGCCGTTGCCCAGCACGAGAAGCTGGTTGATTCGCCTCTCTCCCGCAACGATCATGGCCGCGATGGCTCCAGCCTCGGCACAGGTTCCGCTTGGGAAGGCGGCGTTCTCGACATTGCAGCCAGCATAGATGCGACCGGTCACCGCGAGAATTGCCGCACCGACCGGGAATTTCGAGTAGGGCGCATAGGCCATGTCCCTGGCGCTGCGGGCAGCATCGAACAGGTCGTCAAGCGCGCTCATCTAGCTCTCCGCGCGTTAGGGCTGGCCGGCGGCTGCCGGCGGTGTCGAGCGGCCGATGAACCCGGCCAACAGGACAAGTGTCATCATATAGGGAAGCGCTTGTACAAGCTGTACCGGAATTGCTGGCCAGCCGCCGATGGCGACCCCCTGCAGCCGGATGGCCAGCGCATCGAGGCTGCCAAAGAGCAGGCAGGCGAGGAGGGCCCCGCCGGGCCGCCACTTGGCGAGGACGAGCGCGGCAAGGGCAATGAAGCCCTTGCCGGCGCTCATGCCCGGCAGGAAGCCGGCAGCCTGCGCAAGCGCGAGGTCCGTGCCGGCAAGGCCGCTCAGGAGCCCACAGAGCACGACCGCCCCGTAACGAGTGTCGCGCACCGATAGGCCGGCGGCGGTCAGGGCCGCGGGGTTTTCGCCGGCAGCGCTCACCTGAAGGCCAAATCGTGTTTGGCGAAGGGCCAGTGCTGTCGCGGGAACTGCGGCAAAGGCGACCACGGCCGGCCAGCCAAAGCCGAGCAGGGGCAGGCCGTGCAGGCGTGCGGCGTCACCAAGGGCGGGTGTGCGCCCCCCTTCGCCAAACAGGGCGCTGCCAATGAGTGCCGTGGCCCCGGCGGCGATCAGGTTGATGGCCATGCCGGAGACGATCTGGTTGCCCCCACGGTCGATGGCGATGAACCCGTGCAGCAGGGCAAGCAGCAGGCTGGCAGCCAGTCCGGCCGCCACGGCCGGCACGATCTGCCCTGTCAGGCTCGCAATGGCGGCGCTGGCAAAGGCCGCCGCGAGGATCTTGCCTTCAAGGCCCACGTCGATGATGCCCGCGCGCTCCGACCACAGGCCGCCGAGACAGACGGCCAGCAGTGGCGCCGTCGTGCGCAGGGCTGCGGTCAGAAAGGAGAGTAGGAGTTCTGCATCCATGATCAGGCCTCCTTTGCCCGGGTCCACTGCGGCAGCAATCCCGTCCCCCCCACGAGCAGCACGACAAGGCCCTGAATGAGGACAATGGTGTCCCGCGTGATGCGCGGCATCTCGAAGGCCAGTTCGGCCCCGCCCTGGTTCAGAATGCCAAAGAGAAGAGCTGCCGGGATCACACCCAGAGGATGGTTGCGTCCCATGAATGCGACCGCAATGCCCACGAACCCAGCCCCGCCCATGAAATCGAGCAGCAGGCGGTTCTGTGCGCCAAGCAACTCGTTGGCGGCAGCACCTCCAACGCACAGGCCAGCTAGGCCCATCACGGCAAGCGTCAGCCGCAGAGGAGAATAGCCTGCATAGATGGCCGCTTCCGGATTAAGGCCGAAGACCCGGATGCGGTAGCCAAGCCGCGTTCGGGCAAGCAGGACAGCAAGGGCACAGGCGGTAGCCAGCGAGAGGAGCAGGCTGACGTTGAGCGGAGAACCCGTGGTCTGCCATCCCAGGCGTTCCAGCAGGCCATCGAGGCGCGGCAGGGCTGTCGCGTCAGCAAAGGCGCGGCTCTCCGGCTGCATGGAGCCCGGAGCACGCAACGTGTCGACCAGCAGGAAGCTGAGCAGCGCACTGGCGATGAAGTTCAGCATGATGGTGGTGATCACCACATGGGCCCCGCGCCGCACCTGCAGCCATCCCGGCAGCAGGCTCCAGGCCATGCCGCCAACCATGCCACCAATAAGACAGAGCGGCAGGGCGACCCATGCGGGCAATCCTCCCGTGCCGAGCGCAACAGTGGACAGGACGACACCGGCGACAGTCCCCTGTCCTTCCGCACCAATATTGAAAAGCCCGGCGCGAAAGGGCAGCGCGACCGCGAGACCAGTGAAGATGTAGCTCGTTGTATAGAACAGGGTGAAGCCGAGCCCCTCGGCACTGCCAAGGCTGCCCCGCAGGAGCAGTTCGCCAGCCCGCAGGGGGTTCTCGCCCATGGCGAAGGCGATGAGGCCGATCACGGCAGATGCAGCGCAAATGGCCAAGACAAAGGCCGAGACGGGGCCATCGAGGCGCAGTCTCATGCGGGCAACGCCTGCTTCTCGCCACCCATCAGCATGCCGAGGTCGCGTGCATTGGTCTCCTGCGGGCGTCGTTCGCCGACGATCTCGCCGCCCTGCATCACGAGGATGCGGTCGCAGAGCTGTAGGACCTCTTCCAGATCACTGGAGACAACGAGCACTGCGCAGCCCGCATCCCGCAGGGCACGCAGGCGATCATGGATGAAGCGCGCGGCACCGATGTCGACCCCGCGTGTCGGCTGGCCAACGAGCAGCACGCGCGGCGTGGTTGCGAGTTCGCGCGCGAGAATGAGTTTCTGCTGGTTGCCACCTGAAAAGCGGCGTGTCTCGCACAGGGGATCCTCGGGGCGAACGTCCCATGCCCGCATGCTGGTTCGGCAGACCTCACGTGCGTTGGCGGGCTTCAGCCACGCAGAGCCATATTCGGCGTCGCCTTCATGTCCTAGCAAGGCGGATTCCCACGCGGGCATGGATGCTACGAGACCATTTCGCATGCGGTCTTCCGGCACATAAGCAATGCCGCGTGCCCGCATGTCTGCGCAGGTAACATTGGCCGCATCGATCTCCGTATCAGATAGTTTGATGCAGCCCGATGAGCAGCTGCGCAAGCCCGCAAGGACTTCGAGCAGGTCGGTCTGTCCGTGGCCCGAGACGCCTGCAAGGCCGACAATCTCTCCCGCATGCAGGGTGATGTCGATATAGCGAAGGCCCGCGGAGCCGGGGCGCGATGCCAACTGCAGCGCGCTTGCCATCAGCACGGCCTCACCGCACGAGTGCCCATGTGGCTCCGGCGCCGGCGACATGGCGTGGCCAACCATGGCTTCAGCCAGCGACTGTGGGCTCGTATCGCGCGTTGTCTTGTGCAGTTCCATGCGACCTTGTCGCATGACGCTGACGTGATCCGTGACGGCCATGATCTCTGCGAGCTTGTGACTTACGAAAATCAGGCTGCAGCCCTGATCACGAAGCCTGCGCATCAGTGCAAAAAGCGCCTCGCTTTCGTCGGGGGTCAGCACTGCAGTGGGCTCATCGAGGATGAGTATCCGCGCGCCGCGCACAAGCTCCTTCAGGATCTCGACCCGCTGGCGTGTGCCCAGCGAGAGATGCTGAACCGGCATGTCGAGCGGAACATCGAGCCCGAATTGCCTCGCAAGGTTCATGAGTTTTGTTTTCAGGTGCCTGCGGGCCGGTGGAAGCCAGTTGCTGGAAACATCATCAGCCAGAAGGATATTGTCGAGGACGCTGAGCGTATCCACCAGCATGAAGTGCTGGTGCACCATCCCGATGCCAAGGTTGCGCGCGTCTTTCACGGATCGGATCTGTGCGATCTCGCCATCGATCCTGACGTCGCCTTCATCCGGCGCGATGAGACCGCTCAGGATGGACATGAGGGTCGATTTGCCGGCACCGTTCTCGCCAACCAGGCCATGGATCGAGCCTCGCATGACCCGCAGGCTGACGCTGTCGTTGGCCTGCGTCGCCCCGAAGCGCTTCGAGATGCCGCTGAGCTCGAGGGCCGGGCTCACTCCGCCGCCGGGCACTTGCCGTCGCTCATATAGTCATGGACCTGCAAGTCGCCGGAGATGATGCGTGCTGCGGCCGCATCGGCCGCCTGCTTCATGTCGGGCGTGATGAGGGCGCGGTTGTGTTCGTCGAGAGACCAGCCAACGCCATCCTCCTTCAGGCCCAGGGTGGTCACGCCACCAGTCCAGTCGCCCTTTGCCGCATCGACTGCACTGAGAAAAGCTGTGTCGATGCGCTTGAGCAGCGAGGTCAGCACGTGACCGGGAAACAGGCCATCCTGATTGCTGTCCGTGCCGATGCCGAGCTTGCCCGCATCGGCAGCCGCGCGCAGAACACCGAGCCCGGTGCCGCCGGCCGCATGCATGACAACATCCGCGCCGCGTTCAATCTGCGAGCGGGCGAGTTCGCCGCCTTTCACCGGATCTGCCCATGCGGCGCCGGTGGTGCCCGTCATGTTCTGCAGCACCTCGATGTCCTTGCGGGCAAATCTCGCACCCTGCACATAGCCGCAGGCGAATTTGCGGATCAGCGGAATATCCATGCCGCCGACAAAGCCGATCTTGCCGGTCCTTGAGGCCATGGCTGCCAGCAGGCCGACCAGAAAGGCACCCTCATGCTCCCGATAGACGAAGGAGCGGACGTTGGGCCGGTCCACCACCATGTCGATGATGGCCATGGGCACCTGCGGGAAATCCCTGGCGACTTTCTCGACAGCACTTGCCTGGCTGAAGCCGACCGCCACAATGGGGCGGTGGCCATCCCGCGCAAAGCGGCGCAGGGCCTGTTCCCGCTGGGCATCGTTCTGGATCTCGAAATCGCGGACGGGAATGCCGGTGCGGGCCGAAAAAGCCTCGGCGGCGCGAAAAGCGGCTTCGTTGAAGCTCTTGTCGTATTTTCCGCCCAGATCATAGACCACGGCCGGCTTCAGGTCGGCAGCCAGCGCGCCAGTGGCA
>CAISZN010000152.1 GCA_903889985.1 uncultured Hyphomicrobiales bacterium
CGCCTCTCGCTCATCATCACCGCGCTCTATGGCCTGACCACCCTGCACTGCCTGTGGCGCACCCATGCGATCTCGAAGGAGATCGACGCGACGCAGCGCCTGAAGGCCATCATCGAACGCAGCTCAGGCCGCTTCACGGTTGCGGGCGCCAACGTGCTCACCGAAGACGGTACCCGCCTGCCGCAGGGGCGCGTCACCGAGCACATCCGCAACCTCGTGCTGAAGGCTGGCCTTCAGGGTCGCCACAGGCTTGACCAGACCCTGCTGCTGCGCGGCCTCGCCGACAGCCTGCGCGGACCCAACCAGCTGGGCTCCTTTGCCAGTGACAGCCTGATGAAGCTCGGGCTGCTGGGCACCATCATCGGCTTCATCATGATGCTGGCGCCCATCGCCGGCCTTGATGCAGGCGACAAGGCCGCGATGAAGACCTCCATGGGCGTCATGAGCGATGGCATGGCGGTCGCTATGTACACGACGCTCACCGGACTGATCGGCTCGATCCTCATCAAGATCCAGTACTACATGCTGGATGATGCGACGGCGCGGCTCTTTGCCATGGCGACCGACGTCACCGAGGTATTTGTCGTGTCGGTGCTCGAGCGCGGCCAGGATGGATAACTTCAGCCTCTATCCGCGCGAGGAGCCTTTCGACCCTTTCAGCGTCATGCTGTTCAAGGGGCTGCAGGTGCTCGCCTTCCTGTTCTTCATTGCGCTGCTGGCGATCAACCCGGATGCGAAGGCCGGCAAGATCGACACCAAGGCGGAGTTCATCATCTCGATGAACTGGCCGGATAACCATCCCGACGATCTTGATCTTTATGTGGAGGATCCGGCCGGCAACATCGTGTGGTTCCACCAGCGCGAGGCGGGCTTCATGGTGCTGGAGCGCGACGATCGCGGCGGCACCAATGATTTCGTGATGGTCAACAACAAGAAGATCGTCATGCCGCTGCGCGAGGAGACAGTGAGCATCCGTGGCATCCTGCCGGGCGAATATACGATCAATGTGAACCACTACATGGCGACAACTGGCAAGCCCGTACCTGTTTCAGTGAAGGTGGAGAAGATCAACCCGGTTCTCGAGGTGGTCTATTACGATACGATCAACATGGAGAAGACCGGGCAGGAAAAGACCATCGTGCGCTTCACCGTCGGGCAGGATGGTTCGGTCACCGATGTCGCCCATCGTGAGAAATCGCTGATCCAGCTAACCCGCAGCGTACGGCGGAACGAAAGCAAATGAACGCCACCGGCGCGATCCTTTCCCTCAGCTGCGCCTTCGTGGTGGTGGGCGTGCTGCTGCTCGCCCTGCTCATGCGATCCCTGTGGGCATGGTGGATCAAGGCGCTCGCCATCGTGCTCACCTGCAGCTTTTTCATCATCAGCTTCTACCAGGTTCGCGAATTCTTTGGCTGGCCGGGCTATGGCAAGTTGCCGGAGCGTTTCCAGGTTCTGTGGGTGCGTGTGGTGGAGCCCAGCCGCGCCTATCAGGAGGCGGGCGCGATCTTTCTCTGGCTTGAGGAACTCGACGCCAACAACGTCCCAAATGGCATCCCGCGCTCCTACAAGCTGCCCTATACGAAGGCGCTGGCGGAACGCTCCGAGAAAGCACGCGAGGAGATCGTCAATGGCAAGGCCCAGCAGGGCGAGGCCAAGGATCTCGGCCTTGAGCCTGAGACGGAGCAGGCTGGCGGTGATATTCCCCATGGGGCCGCGCTGCCACCCGCGGATGCGGCCGCTGCAACCGATGGAAACGTCAATCTCGATCCGGAACTCATGTCACAACAGCCCCAGCGGATCGAGTTTGCACCTTTGGCTGTGCCGCTTCTGCCGGTGAAGCGCCCCTGACCTGCGTCACATCAAGGTGTGAAAGCTGCGCGTGGATGCTTATGTTCGATCCCTGCACCGGATGAGAACATGCCGCTCGACACCACCCACACCGCCGAAGTCTCCGTCCCCATCGAGGGGATGACCTGCGCGACCTGTGCTGGCCGGGTGGAGAAGGCCCTGCGCGCCCTGCCCAGCGTAGAGGCGGATGTGAACCTCGCAGCCGAACGCGCCGAGGTGCGCTTCGATCCCGCCAAGGTGCAGGTAGGACAGCTTGCAGAGGCGATTGAGAAGGCCGGCTACGACATTCCCCACGAGACGCGAGAGCTGAAGATTGTCGGCATGACCTGCGCGAGCTGTGTCACGCGCGTCGAGACAGCGCTCAAGAAAGTAGCGGGCGTCGTCTCCGCCAGCGTCAACCTCGCAACTGAAAAGGCCGAGGTCGAAGGCATCTCCGGCTTGCTGCGGCCAGCCGACCTCGTGCGCGCCGTCGATGCGGCGGGCTATGACGCGGAGATCCTGACAGGCGATACCGCGCGCGATGCGGAACTGACGGCGCAAGACGACAGGCGCATGCGCGTCGACACCCTGCGCATGGTCGCGGCTCTGGTGCTTGCCGCGCCGCTGATGGCGACCATGGCCATCGGCATCATGCTGCCGCCGTGGGTGCAGCTTGCGCTCACCGTGCCCGTGCAGTTCGTTCTGGGATGGCGTTTCTATGTGAGTGCCTGGAAGGCCCTTCGTGCAGGCACTGGCAACATGGACTTGCTCGTGACCATGGGCACCAGCGTTGCCTTTGCTTACAGCCTCTGGCTGATGCTGCAGCCACATGTGCATCACCTCTATTTCGAAGCCTCGTCCACCGTCATTGCCCTCGTCATGCTCGGCAAATGGCTTGAGGGTCGGGCCAAGCGCTCGACCACGGTTGCCATCCGTGCCCTGATGGCGCTGCGGCCGGATCGCGCCCGCGTCGAACGGGATGGCACCGAGGTCGAGGTTCCGGTCAGTGCCGTGACACGCGGCGACGTTGTGGTGGTGCGTCCAGGTGAGCGGCTTCCAGTCGATGGCAAGGTGGTGGAGGGTCATTCGACCGCTGATGAGAGCCTGCTGACGGGCGAGAGTCTGCCGGTCGAGAAACAGCCGGGCGACGTCGTCACAGGCGGGTCGATTAACGGCAGCGGGCTGATCAAGATCGAAACGGGCGCGGTCGGTGAGCATTCGACGCTGGCGCGCATCATCGCGCTGGTCGAGCATGCGCAGGCGCGCAAGGCCCCCGTGCAGAAGCTCGTCGACAAGGTGGCGGCGGTCTTCGTGCCGGTGGTGCTCGCGATCGCGGTCCTCACCCTGCTCGGCTGGTGGCTCGTCATGGGTGATGTCGCCACCGGACTTATCGCCGCCGTCTCCGTCATGGTCATCGCCTGCCCCTGCGCGCTGGGGCTGGCCACGCCGACGGCCTTCATGGTCGGCACAGGCGCTGCGGCCCGCGCGGGCATCCTCGTGCGCGATGCCGAGGCGCTGGAGCGCGCCCA
>CAISZN010000153.1 GCA_903889985.1 uncultured Hyphomicrobiales bacterium
ATCACGCTGACCCTGGCCATCAGCGAGCAGATCGTCGCCGCAGCGCGTCGCCCGCCCGGCCGGCGCACGACCGTCGGCGACGCGGTCCCGGTTCGCCCGACCGCCATATTGACGATCACCGTGCGCGGGTGGGTGCAACGCCAGTGGCACGACGCCACCAAGACGCCCCTGGAGCGCCGCCTCCGCGGCATCGTCATCGGCGTCGTCGAGCTGATCGAGGAACAGCGCCATCGGCAGGCCGAGCACCAGAACCACGAGTCCGAGATGGAAGCCGCGCAGGCCCGCTACCAGGCCGCCGTCCGGCAACGGTCCGAGGAGGCGGAGCGGCTTCGAGGCCTGCTCCGGGATGCAGTCAGGCTCGAACGCGCCAACCGCATCAGGGCACTGGCTTCGGCCGTCGAAGCGCAGGCGACCGCGCAAGGCACGCTCGATGACGACAAGCGCAACTGGCTCGATTGGGCCCGGGGCAAGGCGGACTGGATCGATCCCGTCACCAAGGCGGCCGATCCGGTGCTCGACGGGCCGGAACCGAAGCGGCCGCAGCTGTGGCGGGCTTGAGCAAGGCAGCACCCGGTCACCAGCCTGCGGGCTTCTCGAGCGCTTGATGTTCAGATTTTCGGGAATATTCGCTGCACAGCGAATATCCACTCTTGAACGAATTTGAAGTTGCAGAGCGTCGTCCCAGCAGGGTGCTCAAGCGTCGATATGCGGCACTGGCGGCGACGGCCTCACCCCTTCGATCTAGAGTCGCTCGATATGCTGATGGATCCTGGCGACGATGTCCGCAAAGGGCGGCTGACCTTGGTAGTACAGCGCAGCCGTGCGCGCGTACTCGGCGGCAAAGGCGGCGCGCCGAGACGGGTCAGCCAGGACGAACGCCGGATTGCGCGCAATGACCCGTTCATCAGCCGCCCGAAACCGCTGCCGCTTACGCTCCTCGTAGGCCGGCGTGCCGATGAAATCGAGCACCTCGGGCAGCCCCAGCAGGCAGTACACGTCGTAGTAGTGGCGCAGGAAATTCGGCGGTAACTGGCCCGTCTCGGGCAGTCCCCGGTACTTGGTGGACAGCGTCTGGAGCTTCTCGACAAAGGTATGGCTGGGCTCGTAGCAGAGCACGTCCAAGGCGCGGTTGTCCCCGACCAATACCCCACGTGCGACGGCCGTGTCGTATGCCCAGGAGGAGATCGTGACCGGACGGTTCGGCGCCGTATCGTCGAAGCCGACCTCCAGCAGGACACCGGACTTGACGCCCTGCAGCGACCCCAGGGTGGTCGGATACACCAGCCGGATGCCCGCGCTGCGCAGCTTCTCGTCATCGAAATCGGTGTCACGCTCGACCGCGACGATGCCTGGGATCTGGATGTTCCGGGTCAGCCAGTCGTAGAACGCCCTTCGGGATTCGACGTGCGCCGCCTTGTCCTGGTTTCGGCCCGCTTTCACATCGAGCGCAGCCGGTGGCTCGATGCGGATGTCGATGTCCTCGGAGAAACGGTGGATGATCCCGAAGCCTTTGGAGAGCGATGTGCCGCCCTTGAGCTCGAATTGCAGACCCTGCGCCTGAAGACCCCACAGGCAGTGCATCAGCCAGTAGTCCTTCTCGACCAGTACCGGGTCGACACCGCGCTCGGCTGCCACAAGACCGACCAGTTGCCCGAAGTCGCGCCGAGCGTGGAGGAACTCAGGCATCCAGCCAGCTCATCACGCGCTTGCGGGTGGCCACCAGACCGAACTGCTCCAGGGCGCGCTTCAGCTTCGTGCCATCCATCTCTCGGGCACGCTGCCTGGCGCGCACGAGTACGGCCGCCTCGTCCTCTGCCAGCTCGCCCAGGTTGTTGAGCGCATCGACGAACAGGAACTCGTCGGACAGCCGCCTCGGGAACCGGGGCTTGACCCTGAAGTCGTACTGCCGGCTACCGAGCGTGAATACACCATGACGCTTGCGGTTGTAGACCCAGGTGCGGTTGTAGAGCTGGGTCGTGCCCAGGCCTGCCGCGTTGTAGGCCGACGGGGAGAAGAGAAGGAAGTCCCGGTCCTTCAGGAACGCGGCGACCAGTTCCTCGTCTGCGGGCGGCACCACGCCGAACGCCGACTCGCGCGGCGCGTAGTACAGGCCGCGCGCGAGCTTGGTCAGGCGGCCTGCCGAGACCAGCTCCTGCAGGTGGCGGTCCACGGCCGTGCTGAGCGGCGCCAGGTCCTCACGCCTGTACACGTGCCCGGGGCGCAAGGCGCGAGCGACGTGCGCCGACGCGGCAGGCAGGGGACTGGCGACCAGGACGGCCATGGGAGTTCGAATGCTTTCTCATTGAAGTTTCATGCATCATACGCCGATTCAAGCCTCACCCCAAGCCGGGCCTCTGGGCTGGGGCGAGCAGGCACTGCGCGACCGCTCAGGCACTCGGCAGGATGGGCGGGAAGGTTGCCCGCCGGGGCAATGCCCCCCTCAAACGTGCTTCTTGTAGTACGCCCACTGCCCCGCCGCCAGCACCCCGACCAGCGCGGCGCCGACGCCGGCACACAGCCCCCACGCGACCGGCGCCGGCCAAACCAGCAGCGCTGACCCACCCAGCGCCAGCACCACCACCTGCCCGTACTTCGCCCGGTGGTACAGGCTCGCCGACTCTCGCGCCGCCTGCGCACGGCGAATCGCCCGCTGGCTCAGACCCTCGGCTGCGCCCACCGCGTAGAGCAGCGTGAGGAGCGGGAAAAACCGGATGAGGACCCCGGCACGCAGGCCCAGCAGCTGGGTGCCGATCATCGCCACCTCGATTGCCTCCTGCCGGGCGATCCAGGTACTGCGCACGACCGTGTCCGGGATGGACATCGGCGCACCCTCAGCGAACCGTTGCCCCATCCTGTGCAGCCCTGTGGCCTCGAAAACCAACCCATAGAGCCCGTTTGCCGGCGCGGTCACTGCCGACACCGATCCGCCCTGGCGGGCCGCCATTGCCGTGCCGGCCGCCAGTTCCTCGGTGAGCAAGGCCCGCAAGCCCTCGACCCTCCCGGGCCAGACGTGCGCGACGAACACCCAGTCCACCGCCCAGGCCACCAGCAGCAGGCCGGCGAGCCCCAGCGTCAGCGCGAACCCGAGCTTGAACGGCGCGAGCAGCACCCGCGCCAGCGCCCCGTCATGGAAGCTGGTGTTGCGGGAGCCCATGCGCGCCCTCTCCTTCGGCCCTGTCCGGTACCGGCTCGGGCCACAACCAGGGACCGTCCAGCCGCGCGCGCAGCGCCTCGCCGATCTCCTTCAGACCGGCCGGCATCAGCGGATCGTCACCCGCCCCGGGGAGCGGCATGCGGATCTTGTGCAGTTGCCCCCCATGCAGCAGCGCGAAGGCCTGCCCTTTGGGAAGTTGTACCAGGTCGGTCGGCGCCAGCATCGGCACCGTCTCGGGCGCGATCCGGTCTTCGTTACGGCTGGCGAAGTCGGTGAACTCGCCCGGGTCGTTGGTGTCGGACACCGACGACGACGCCACCGTGGAGACCACCTGAACGGTCTGCAGTTGGTCGGTCAGCAGCTCGGCGGTGGCCAGTTCCTTCACCCTCAGCATGATCAGCGTGTTGAAGTTGCCAGCGATCTGCCCGGCCTTGGCCCGCGAGCCGATCCGTGCCTCCACGTCCGACCACGTCTGGGTATAGGCCGTTACCTGAAAGCCCGCCCCGCCTGCCTTGTTGAGCAGCGGGATGAACTCGTCGCCGATCAGCTCATTGAACTCGTCGGCGTGGATGGCGATATGCCGAGGCTTCACCGGCACGGGAAACCCGCGACCGGGCCCGTACTTGTAGAGGCTGCCAGCCACGCTGGTGAGATCGGCG
>CAISZN010000154.1 GCA_903889985.1 uncultured Hyphomicrobiales bacterium
ACGCAGGGCGAGACCTTCGAGACGCTGACCTGGGCCTGTGGCCTGCTTGCGGTGACGCAGCGCACATCTGTCTGCGGGACGCTGCATGTGCGCTTCCTCAATCCGGTCTTCGCGGCCAAGCAGGTCGTCACCGCCGATCATATCGGCAGGGGCCGCTTTGCCCTCAATATCGTCTTCGGTTGGAACCATGGCGAGTTCGACATGTTCGGGGTCGACCTGATCCCCCATGAGACGCGCTATGAGTACACTGAGGAGTGGGTGAACATCGTCAAGCGCATCTGGAGCGAGACGGAACCCTTCGATCACGACGGCCAGTGGCATCATCTGAAGGATGTGCTCGGCAAGCCCAAGCCGTGGGCGAACGAATTCCCGATGCTGATCAGCGCAGGTTCGTCCACGGAAGGCCGGGGCTTTGCCGCACGCCACGTGGACTGCCTGTTCACGTCGGTGCATCGCAAGGATCTGGTTGCTGATAATGTTGCGGGCGTTCGTGCGATCGCAGCGGAATCGGGCAAGAAGGTTCAGGTTTTCGCCAGCGGCCATACGATTGCGCGTCCGACCCGCAAGGAAGCGGAAGACTATCACCACTATGTCGTCGTGGAGAAAGGCGACTGGGCCGCTGCGGAACATGCCGCTGCCATCAGGCTGAAGGGTCGCGAGTCCCGCTACGACCAGATCGAGGAAATGAAGGCGCGGCTTGTCAGCGGGCTGGGGACCTGCCCGGTCATCGGCAGCTATGACGACGTGGCGGATACCATCCGCATGCTGAGCGAAGCCGGTCTCGATGGCATGGCCCTTGGCATGGTCAACTACATTCAGGAAATGCCGCACCTGCGCGACGGGGTGTTTCCGAGGCTTGAGCGGCTTGGGCTTCGCACGCCCGTGCATGCACTGGAAGATGCCTGAGCCGAAACAGCGGTTGAGCGCAGCCATGAGTGCTTGCACCGCGCTGCGAAGCTGTGATTGTGTGTCGCCGCTCCGCAAGGGGAAACAGCGCAAGCCACAAGGCGCGCAGGGGAGGACTGATTGAAGCCGGCTCCGTTCACCTATCATGATCCATCGACGATCGATGAAGCCGTCGCCCTGTTGGCTGCCCACGAGAATACCCGCCCCCTTGCAGGTGGCCAGTCGCTCGTGCCGATGATGAACTTTCGCTATGCGATGCCCGACCACATCATCGACCTCAATGGCGTTGCCCCGCTGGCAGGCGTTTCAACGGGTGTACGGATCACCATCGGAGCCATGACCCGCCAGCGCAGCGTGGAGTTCTCAACCGAGATCCTGCAGGCAGCACCGATCCTGGTCGAGGCCCTCAAAAATGTCGGCCATCGCCAGACGCGCAACCGGGGCACCATCGGCGGATCCCTCTGCCATCTCGATCCGGCTGCAGAGACACCGGCCATGATGATGCTGCATGACGCCGATCTCACGGCTGTCTCCGTGCGCGGGCCCCGCCAGATTCCGGTCAGCGAGTTTGCGCTTGGCTTCATGGCGACGGCACTCGAGCCAGATGAGCTGCTCACCCAGATTGCCTTCGATGCATGGCCTGCAGGCCATGGTCATGGGTTCGAGGAATATGCGCGGCGCCATGGCGACTTCGCCATTGCCTCCTGCGGCGTGCTCCTGACGCTGGATGCCTCGGGAACCATCTCGCGGTTCGCGACGGTGGTCGGCGGGCTGGCAACGGCTCCCGCCCGGTTGCTCGACTTTGAGGCTAAGGCCGTTGGTGCCCGGCCAGATGATGATTTTGTCGCCGCCTTCGCTGCGGCCGCCAGTGGCGTCGAGGCAGCGGACGATGCCCATGTCAGCGCCGCCTATCGCCAGCATCTGGCCGGCGTCATGGCGAAGCGGGCGCTGAAGAAGGCGCTCGCCAGTGTCGGCGGAAAGGTTCTGCAGAATGCCTGATACCCGCAAGATTGCCGTGACCGTGAATGGTCGCCGCTATGAATCAGAGGTCGAGACGCGCCTTCTGCTCGCCGACTATCTTCGCAATGTTCTTGATCTGACAGGAACCCACGTGGGCTGCGAACACGGTGTCTGTGGCGCTTGCACGGTGATGGTCGATGGCCTGTCGGCTCGCTCGTGCCTGATGTTTGCCGTCCAGGTGAACGGCAAGGAGATCACGACCATCGAGGGGCTGGCGGCTGCGGACGGCACGCTCTCGCCCCTGCAGGAGTCTTTCAGGACCCACCACGGCCTGCAATGCGGGTTCTGCACGCCGGGCATGCTGATCACCCTGACCGAGCACCTGCGCGAGCATCCCGACCCCAGCGAGGAGGAGCTGCGCGAGTTGCTCACCGGAAACCTGTGCCGTTGCACGGGCTATCAGGCCATCGTCGAGGCGGGCCTCGATGCGGCGCGCAAGATGCGTGAAGCCAAGGCGGAGATTGCGTGATGGGCATGAAGTTCTTTGGCGCGAGCGTTCTGCGCAAGGAAGACCCCGCGCTGCTCACCGGCAAGGGCCGCTATGTGGATGACGTCAAGCTGCCGGGAATGCTCCATGCAGCCTTCGTGCGCAGTCCCTATGCCCATGCGCTGATCAAGGGAATCGACAAGGCCGCCGCGCTGGCACTGCCTGGTGTCATTGCTATCCTCACCCATGATGATCTGCCCGAGCCCATGCGCTCGCGGCGCCTGCCGCTCTATGTGCCCCATCCGGCCATCAAGCAGACCTTCATGCCCTGGGTGCTGGCCAAGGACGAAGTATGCTTCGCGGGCGAGGCGATCGCCATCGTCGTGGCGGAGAGCCGCTACATCGCCGAGGATGCCGCCGCCATCGTGGAGGTGGACTACGATGTTCTGGAGGCCTCGATTGATCCTCGCGAGGCTATCCTTGAGGGGGCGCCGCTCGCCCAGAAGGATGCGACGAGCAACATCGTCACGCAGGTTCCCATCAAGATCGGGGACACGGACAAGGCCTTCGCCAATGCGCCCCATGTCTTCCGCGAAAAGTTCTTCCTGCATCGTGGCGGGCCGTTCTTCCTCGAATGCCGTGGCGTCGTGGCGGACTGGGATGCGGGCACGGAATCCCTGACGGTCCATGCCTCGTCGCAGGGGTCCCACCGGTTCAAGCGAACTTTCATTGACCTGCTCGACCTTGCGGACAATCAGGTCCGCGTCATCACCAATGACGTGGGTGGTGGCTTCGGGCCGAAGGGCTCCTTCTATGTCGAATATGGCGCACTGGTGGCGGCCACGATGGTGGTGGGCAAGCCGGTGAAGTGGATCGAGGATCGCCGCGAGAACTTCGTCGCCACCCAGCAGGAGCGCGACCAGTATTGGGACATGGAGATTGCGGTCGACGACAACGCCAAGCTTCTTGGCCTGCGCGGGCGCCTTGTTCATGACGGCGGCGCCTACCTGACCTGGGGCCTCGTGCTGCCATGGATCGCTGCGACCTCGGTCATCGGTCCCTATGTGCTGCCGAACTACCAGCTCGAACTCATCGTTGCCATGACCAACAAGGTCACCTGCAGTCCTGTGCGCGGAGCGGGGCGCCCGCAGGGCTGCTTCGTCATGGAACGCATGATGGATCGCGTTGCGCAGGAATTCGGCCTCGACCGGGCGGAGGTGCGTCGGCGCAACTTCATCCAGCCTGACCAGTTCCCCTACAAGGTGGGCCTGATCTTTCGTGACGGTCGTCCTGTCACCTATGACAGTGGCAATTATCCGCTCAGCCAGCAGATGGCGCTCGACCATATGGACTGGGAGGGTTTTCGCGCTCGGCAGGACGCCGCAAGGCAGCAGGGCCGCTATATTGGCATCGGCCTCAGCAATGCGGTCGAGGGCACGGGCCTTGGTCCCTATGAGGGCGCGACCGTGCGCATCTCGACGAGCGGCAAGGTCGTGGTCTTCACGGGTGCCACCCCGCAGGGCCAGTCGCACAAGACGACGCTGGCTCAGGTGGCCGCCGATCATCTGGGCGTCGACTATGCGGATGTCACGGTGGTGACCGCAGATACGGCGACCATTCCCTTTGGCATGGGGACCTTTGCATCGCGCACCGCGGTGAATGCCGGATCGAGCGTGCATCTGGCCGCCATCGAGGTGCGCGAGAAGATCAAGAAGATCGCCTCGGAGCTTCTGGAAGTCTCCCCCGATGACCTGGAGCTCAAGGACGGCTCGGTCGAGGTGCGCGGCGTGCCGGGCATGCGAAAGACCTTCCGCGAGCTCGCCTATAATGCGGTCGGCCTCTATGGCTTCTCCATGAAGGCGGATCGGGATCCGGGTCTGGAGGCGACGAGCTATTTCAAGCCGGAGCAATCGACCTATGCCAATTCCTGCCATGTGGCGGAAGTCGAGGTCGATATCGAGACGGGCCACGTGAAGGTCACGCGCGTCCTCGTCAATCATGACTGCGGCAATGTCATCAACCCGATGATCGTGGAAGGCCAGATCGTTGGTGGCGTGGCCCATGGCATCGGCAATGCCCTGTTCGAGCGGCTGCTGTTTGATGAAAACGGCCAGCCCCAGACCACGAGCTTTGCGGACTATCTGCTGCCCATGGCGCCGGATGTGCCCCATGTGGAGACCCTGCATACGGAAACGCCGTCACCCCTCAATCCCATCGGCGTTAAGGGGGCGGGCGAGGGCGGCACCATTGCGGTCATCGCAGCCATCATCAGCGCGATTGAAAATGCGCTGGAGCCCTTTGGCGTGAGGCTTGCCGAAATGCCGGTCTCGCCCGAGCGCATCATCGAGCTCATCCATCAATCCCGTCTGGCGCGCAGCGCTGCGGAATAGGACACACCATGCGGTTCAGAACGTCTTCCGGCTTGAGCATTGCCTATCGGTCCCGCGGGCAGGGGCGTACCATCGTCCTGCTCCATCCGGTGGGTGTCTGTGGCGCTTTCTGGGACGGTGTCATTGCCGAGCTTGAAGGTGAGTTTCGCCTCATTGCAGTCGATGCCCGCGGCCATGGTGGCAGCGACGTGCCGTCCAAGCCCTTCAATCTCGACGATCTCGCAGATGATGTCGCTGAACTGATCCGGGCCGTCGGTCAGGCGCCGGCACTGGTGGCGGGATGCTCCATGGGGGGCATGACAGCGCAGGCCATTGGCGTTAGGGCCCCTGAACTGCTCTCGGGCATCGTCATCGCCAATACGGCCCACCGCCGCAACGATCAGGGCAGGGCCACCATGGAGGCCCGTGCGCAGGCGGCCCTGAAGGGCATGCCGACAACCCTGCACACCACCCTGTCGCGCTGGTTCGATGCGGACCTGCAGGTGCTGCGTCCCGACCTTGTCCTGAAGGCGCGCGACTGGCTGCTTGAAGCTGACCCGGTCGTGCATTGCTGGTCATGGAGGGCGATCCGCGATCTCAACTATGCGGATCAGCTGGCGCACCTCAAGGTGCCAGCCCTTGCCATTGCGGGCCTTCGCGACCAGTCGACGCCGGTAGCTGCCATGAAGGATCTGGCCGCCACCATCCCTGGCTGTGACTACCGGGAGATGGACACGGGCCATCTCGCACCGCTGGAACAGCCAGCACAGTTTGCCGCGCATCTGCGCGAATTCGCCAACAAGATCTCGGCGGCCTGAGGACAAGAACAATGGACGATATGAAGAACACAAGGCCCAAGCCGCCACGCGACCTGCATGAGCATCTCGCTGGCCTCGAGGCCGCTGGCCTTCTGGTGCGGGTTGACCGGCCCGTCAACAAGGACACCCAGCTGCAGCCGCTCGTTCGTTGGCAGTTCATCGGTGGAATCCCAGAGGATGAGCGCAAGGCGTTCCTTTTCACCAATGTGGTGGACTCCAAGGGCAAGCGCTACGACATGCCGGTGCTGCTGGGCGCGCTCGCCGGATCCCCGCGCATCTATGCCATGGGCATGGGGCGCCCCACGAGCGAGATCGGCGCGGCCTGGATGGACGCGGTGGCCAATCCCATTCCCCCGGTCACCGTCGAGAAGGGGGCCTGTCAGGAAGTGGTGATGACGGGTGAGGAGCTGACCCGTCCGGGTGGCGGCCTTGCGACCCTTCCGGTTCCCATCTCAACGCCCGGTTACGACGCAGCGCCCTATCTGACGGCGACGCTCTGCGTCACCCGTGATCCCGAGACTGGCGTCCAGAACACGGGCATGTATCGCGCCGCCCTCAAGGCGACGGACCGCCTCGTGGTGCGCATGGTCGCGCGTCCGGGTGGGGCCGGGGGCTGGGTGCACTGGCTCAAGTATCGCGAGCGCAAGGAGCGCATGCCGATCTCCATTGCCATTGGTGGCGCGCCGGTCGTGGTCTTCACCTCGCCGCAGAAGTTCGCCATCGATCTCGACGAATATGCCGTGGCAGGTGCTGTCGCAGGCGAGCCGATCGAGATGGTGAAGTGCATCACCAATGATCTGCAGGTGCCCGCCAGCGCCGATATCGTCATCGAGGGCTATATCGAGCCTGACGTGCTGGAGCCCGAAGCCCCCTTCGGCGAAAGCAATGGCTATGTGGCGCTGGAAGCCTTCAACATGCCCATGAAGGTGACGGCGATCACCCGGCGCAAGAATGCGATCTTCAATGCCATCATCAGCCAGGTGACGCCGAGCGAGTCCTCGGTCATCAAGAAGGTGGCCTATGAACCGCTTTTCTACGCGCACCTTCGCAAGACCCTCAACATCAAGGGTCTGAAGCGCGTCGTGCTGCATGAGCCGCTGACCAACCTGCGTCCGGTCATTTTCCTGCAATTCGATTTCGGTGCGCCCCAGACCGAGATCTGGCGTGCCCTGCAGGCGGCGAGTTCCTTCATCCCGGCTTTCGGCAAGGTGGTGATCGCGGTCAGCGATGACATCGACCCGACTTCTGTCGACGCGGTGCTGTGGTCGATTGCCTATCGCAGCAACCCGAAGGAAGACACGCTGGTGCTGCCCTATCGTGGCGGCGGGCAGGGTGCGCAATATGGCGACCGCAAGACGGACTCGGCCCTGCTCATCGATGCCACGCGCAAGAAGCTGATGCCGCCGCTGGCGCTGCCCAAGAAGGAGTTCATGGAGGATGCCCTGAAGCTTTGGGGCGAACTCGGCCTGCCGGCAGTGAAGGTGCCTTCACCCTGGCATGGCTATGAACTCGGCAACTGGGGCGACGACTGGACGGAGTTCGCCAGGAATGCCGTCGAGGGCAATTGGGAGGCCAACGGATTGCAGACGCTCGCACGCCAGCGTCCGGGCCTTGATGCAGAGACGGCCATTCGGTCTGTCGAAAAAAAGAACTGAGCGGAGAGGACACATGGATCTCGGCATCAAGGGAAAGTGGGCCATCGTCTGCGCATCGACGCAGGGCCTCGGGCGCGCCTGCGCCGAAGCGCTGCTGAACGAGGGCGTGAGTGTCGTCGTCAATGGTCGCAATGCGGACAAGCTGCAGAAAGCTGCCGCCGAGATGCGGGCAGCCACGGGCGGAGAGGTCATTGCGGTGTGCGGCGACGTGACCACGCCAGAAGGCCGCGCAGCCCTGCTGGCTGCCTGTCCCAACCCGGACATTCTGGTCAACAATAACGCGGGGCCTGATCCCACCGACTTCCTGAAGATCGCGGATGAGACGTGGCCCAAGGCGCTTGAAGCCAACATGATCGCCCCGCTCATGCTGGTGAAGGCTGTGCTGCCGGGCATGATCGAACGCAAGTTCGGCCGCATCATCAACATCACCTCGGCCATGGTGACGACGCCGCGCCCTCACATGACCCTGTCGTCAGGTGCGCGTGCCGGCCTCACCGCCGCTATGAAGGGCCTGTCGCTGGATGTGGCCAAGCACAATGTGACCATCAACAACCTGTTGCCCGAGCGCTTCGACACGGCCCGTCAGGACCAGATGGCGAAGGAGGTCGTGAAGCGGCAGGGCGTTACCTATGAGGAGGCGCGCCGCCGTCAGGTGGAGAGCATTGCCGCCAAGCGCATGGGGCAGCCGAGTGAATTCGGTGCGACCTGTGCGTTCCTCTGCAGTGTCCATGCGGGGTTCATGTCGGGACAGAATGTCCACCTCGATGGTGGCTCCTATCCGGCTCTGATGTGATGGCGACGCGATGAAAATTCATAATGAGGTCCGCATCAAGGTTCCGCTCGATGAGGTGTGGAATGCCTTGAACGACATTCCCCGCGTCGCGCGCTGTGCGCCGGGGGCGGAGCTTCTGGAATCCCGGGCTGATGACAGCCATGTGGGCACTGTGGCGGTGAAGCTCGGTCCCATCGCACTCAAGTTCAAGGGGACGGTCGCCTTTGTCGAGCGCGACGAGGCCAACCATCGGTTTCTAGCAAAAGCGCAGGGCAATGACGAGAAGGGGCGCGGCACGGCGCGCGCCGATGTCGTCTTTGTTCTGGTCGAGGCTGATGGCGGAACGCGGATCTCGGTTGAGTCCGACATTCAGCTCGCCGGCTCCATCGCGCAGTATGGCCGTGGCACCGCCCTCATCCAGTCAACGGCCCAGGTTCTCATGGATCAGTTCGCCAAGAACCTTGAGGCCAACCTGACATCACTTCGAAGCGGGAACGACGCGCCGGAGCCTGAGGCGGCAAAAGAGATTGGCGTGGCCAGTCTGGTGGCCAAGGGCCTGTGGAATGCCGGCGCCGGATTGCTGAAAAAGGGCGGCGGCGAAAATAACTAAAAGGGACCAAGGGGAGGACAAAATGAAAAACATCACCCGGCGAAACCTTGGTATCACGCTTTTCGCAGCGCTTGGCATGGTCCTAGTGACCAGCCATGCGCAGGCCCAGACCGTTGAACAGTTTTATACTGGCAAGACGATTGAGTTGATTGTTGGCTATCCGCCCGGCGGCAGCAACGACGTCTATGGCCGCGCAGTGGCCCGTCATATTGGCAAGCACATCCCCGGTCATCCGCAGGTCACCTTCCGCAACATGCCGGGTGCAGGAAGCATTCTGGCGGCCAACCATATCTTCAATGTGGCCCCCAAGGACGGGACCGTGCTCGGTTTGCTCGCAGCGACCAACACGCTCGACGAGAAGCTTGGTGCATCGGGTGTGAAATTCGAGACGGCAAAATTCACCTGGATCGGTCGTATCGCTGCGGGCACAAATGTCACCGCCATGTGGAACACATCCAGCGTCAAGACGGCAGCCGATGCCTTCAAACGCGAGACAACGCTGGGTGCGACCGGGACGGGTTCGACGGTTTTTATTTATCCCAATGTGCTCAACCGCGTGCTGGGCACGAAGTTCAAGATGGTGATGGGCTATGGCGGGTCGAATGAGGCCATGCTTGCCATGGAACGTGGCGAAGTCGATGGTCACTCCACGAGTTGGGAGGCTTATAAGTCTGCCCATCCTGACTGGATCAAGGATAAGAAGATCAACATCGTCGTCCAGTACGGGCTCACGCGACATCCCGACCTTCCCGATGTTCCGACCTGTGTCGAGCTTGCTTCCACCCATGAGGAGAAGCAGATTCTTGGGGCTGTCGTGAACGCGACGGAAATCGGCAAGGCGATCCTGTCGACTCCCTCGGTTCCTCCTGATCGTGCAGAAGCCCTGCGCAGGGCGTTCGTTGATATGACCCACGATCTTGAGTTCATCTCCGAGCTCGAAGCCCAGCGGGTGGAACTCACGCCCATGACCGGAGCGAAGCTGCAGGAACTCGTTCAGGAGGTCGGCAACATGTCCCCGGATCTCATCCAGAAGATCAAGGCAGTGTACGGAAATGATTGAGGCGTGCCTGAGGGCGCAGCGGATGCCGAAGGTTTGTTGTCATGACTGAGCTGGATCCAAATCTTCTTGGACATATCCGTGTGCTGGATCTGTCGCTGTTTTTGTCAGGTCCCTATGGATCGCAGATCCTGGCGGACATGGGCGCTGAGGTTATCAAGGTCGAGCCTTCCGGCGGCGACATGACACGACAGCTGCCACCAAATTTCATCGCCGGGGACAGTGCCTATTTCCACAGCATTAATCGCAACAAGAAAAGTATCGTCATCAATTACAAGACGCCGGAAGGACTGCAGCTGCTCAAGGAGCTGGCTGCAAATTGCGACGTGCTTCTTGAGAACCAGAAGCCTGGCGGACTTGCGGAACATGGGATTTCCTACGAGTCCATCTCGGCTGTGAACCCCGGGATCATCTATTGTTCGATCACCGGATTTGGTCAGGACGGTCCAGAGCATCAGCGTCCGGCCTATGACATGGTCATTCAGGCACTCTCGGGCGGCATGAGCATGACCGGTGAGCCTGGTGGGGCTGCCGTACGCGCAGGCATTCCGCTGGCGGATCTGTCTGCCGGACTGTATGCGGCCACTGCCATCTGCGCGGCGCTGGAGTCCCGTCGCCAGACAGGGCGGGGGCGCTTCATCGATATTTCCATGCTTGATTGCCAGATCGCCATGCTGAGCTATCAGGCCGCCTATTGTCTGGCCTCGGGCACGATCCCGGGGCGGCAGGGCAAGGGGCACGAGTCGATCCCGACTTATCGCTCCTTCACGGCCAGAGATGGACGCGATGTGGTGGTCTGCGCAAATACGGATCGCATGTGGCAATCCTTCTGCTTGGCGGCAGGGTTGAACGAGCTGGCTGCCGATCCCGAACTCGCAACCCGCAAGGGGCGCTACTATCACCGGGATCGGATTATCACCGCATTCGATCGCGCATTCCTTGAGAAGGATGCGGATGACTGGGTGGCGTCGCTTCTTGCAGAGGGTGTTCCGGTTGGAACCGTGAACACGGTCGGTGAGGCACTCGCCAATCCTCAGGTGGCGTGGCGCAACATGATCCTCGAGCTCATCGACGATGAGGGGAACCATCTTCGCGTGGCAGGCAATCCGATCAAGCTGCCGCAGGACGGAGAGCGCACCCACACCTTCCCGCCTCGGCTTGCCCAGCACACGCAGGAGGTCCTGCGGGATGTGCTGAAGCTTTCGCCCGAGAAAATCAGCGAACTTGAGACACGCGAGATCGTGCGCGGCCATCGTCGGGAGGCGCCAGTATGACCGATACAGCTTCCATGCTGGCCGCCTGGCCGTCGAGTGCAGGCGGGCCTGAGGTCATCACAGTTGGGCCGCGGCCGCGCCCGCAGGCCGGGCCGGGACAGGTCCTGATCGAGACCCATTTCGCCGGGGTCAACCGGCATGACGTCAACCAGCGTGCCCGTGGCAGTGGCCCGAAGGGCTC
>CAISZN010000155.1 GCA_903889985.1 uncultured Hyphomicrobiales bacterium
CCGCGAGGCGCCGGATGTGCCAACCATGAAGGAGGCCGGCATCGACAATTTCGTCCTGTCGGGATGGCTCGGCCTGTTCGGCCCGCCCGGCCTGCCGGAGGACCTGCGCCTCATCATCAGCAAGACGG
Source organism: uncultured Hyphomicrobiales bacterium (assembly GCA_903889985.1). GTDB lineage: Bacteria > Pseudomonadota > Alphaproteobacteria > Rhizobiales > Beijerinckiaceae > Terripilifer. Next base: position 129 of record CAISZN010000155.1, read on the forward strand.
TCGCTGATGTGGTGCACGATCCGAAAGTTACCGAGCGCCTGCGCGCCACAAGCGCAGCCCCGATCACAAAGCTCAGCGCGGAGTTCGCGCCCTTCTATCTTTCTGAGGTGGAGCGGTGGCGGATGTTCTCCGACGCCACCGGCATCAAGGTCGGTGACTGAGGCTCAGAAGAGCTCGACGTCATTGAGCGCGACATTCTTCTCGTCGAGCAGGCCGGCAGCCAGCAGGTCATCGTAGCAGCTCACGCGGTTACGACCGTTCTGCTTTGAATAATAGAGCGCGCGGTCGGCGCGGCCAAAAGCTGTCGGAAGATTGTCCGTCAGTGACAGGCGCGTGAAGCCGAGGCTTGCCGTCACGGTCTCCACCTGCGGGAAGGGGAAAGCCGCATAATTGGTGCGGAAGTGCTCGAGAATCTGCTCGGCTTCCTCAGCCGTCAGATCATGAAGCATGATGGCGAATTCCTCGCCACCGCAGCGGAACAATCGATCGACACGACGAAACGACTTCTGCATCAGGCGCGCACCGAGGGCCAGGACCTCATCGCCGAGAAGATGGCCAAAACGGTCGTTGATGCTCTTGAAGTGATCGACATCGACAAGTGCAAGCCAGCAGGTCCGGTCAAGGTCGGCCACGCCACGCTGGGCGGCCAGACGACGCTGTTCATCGATGAGCTGGGAAAAATGATCGTCAAAGGCCTTGCGGTTCATCAGGCCCGTCAGGCCATCAAGCTCGCCATAGTCGAGCAGGGCGAGATGGTTGCTGTAGATCTGCAGTAGGCGTTCCACGAGCGCTGTATCGCCCGGATTCCATGAGTTGCTGGTGCGCACTTCCAGCACACCAAGCACGCCGCGCTTGCCGAGCACCGGAAAGAAAAGATCGCTGCCGTGGAGATCGTCACGCGCAACATGGACAGTCTTTCGACTGACGCAGGCATGCAGAGAGGGGCAAGCATCAACCGGCATCGAGTCCTCGCATTCATCCTGCGAATCCGAGATGACACCATCTGTCTTGCCGAGGTGAATAGTGCGAAGGGCCCGCGGCACCCCGTCGACGGAGAGCACGTGCCAGAAAGTGAGTTCATGCGGACCGATCAGGTCATAGAGCAGTCCACAGATGGACTGGCCTACCTCGTCCCGATCGCGCAATCCCGTCATCTCAGCCACTGACGCGACCAAGCTCAACATACGGTATGCTCCCTCATGGCTGCTAAGAGCCAGGTATCAATGATAAAAAATTAGATAAGGCCCTGGCCGGCACAATCTGCCGACCCTGATCTTTTGCATTAAGGTGATGCTAAGCCGCAGAAGTGAAACCTTGGTAAAGTCTGCGACACACCACCTGTCCAATTCTCGGACTCGGGGAGGCGCAAACCTCCCCGCCAGCCTGTTCAGGCTGCCCGGCGCCCGGGGGCCATGGGCCGGATTTCCGGGACATTTGTCCGCAGCTGATTGAGCAATGAATCGAGACGCTGATTTTCCTCCACGAGGGCACGGCTCGCTGCGGTTGCCTGTTCAGCCATGGCTGCGTTCTGCTGGGCTATGGAATCCATCTGGTTGATCGCCGTGTTCACCTCGCCAAGGCCGACGGATTGCTCCTGGGCACCGGTTGCGATCTCGTCGACGACGGTCGCGATCTGGTTGATCTCGCGGATCAGCCGATGCAACTCCTCGCCGCTGCGGCCAACGAGACCCACCCCTTCCTCGATCTGCTGGGAGGAGGAGTCGATCAGCGACTTGATCTCTTTGGCAGCGCTTGCAGAGCGCTGGGCAAGCGCCCGAACCTCTGCGGCCACCACCGCAAAACCCCGGCCACTCTCACCAGCCCGCGCTGCCTCTACGCCAGCATTGAGCGCGAGCAGATTGGTCTGGAAGGCGATCTCGTCGATGACCCCGATGATCCGGGAGATCTGAACCGAGAAGGTCTCGATCTCGCCCATGGCCTTGACCGCATTGCGCACGATATCCTCGCCCTTGCGGGCATCTTCCACGGCACCTCGGGCGATGGCGCGGGCGTGGGAGGCGCCCTCTGCCGTGCGCTTGACGGTCACGGTGATCTCGTCGAGCGCCGCGGCGGATTCCTCGAGGCCGGCCGCCTGTTGCTCGGTTCGCCCGGCAAGGGCGTCGGCAGCATCGGCTATTTCGGTGCCACGGGTCCGCAGCACGGCGGAGGACCCCATCACCGCATCGAGGGTCGCGGCTAGCTGGGCCACGGCCGTGTTGAAATCCGTTCGCAGCCTGTCGACTCCGGGCAGCTCCTGATCGACCCGCACCGTCAGGTCCCCATGGGCCAGGCGACCGATGGCACGCCCCAGGGTCTCGGTGATCTTGGAGAAGGTCTCTGCCTGACGGGCAGTCACCGCCGCCAGTTCCTCCTGCGCCCGCTTCTGATCGGTGATGTCCCGGATGGTTTCCACCACGGCGAGGATATTTCCCTCGTCATCGAGCACGGGGCCGGCATCGATGACAACGTAGCGGCGCTGGCCGCTGAGCTCGACCCAGTTCTCGGCCTTGAGCGCGCTGCCACGGGAGGAGGAGTCGATATTGGCATAAAGCTCCCCCCGGCTCTCGTCGCGACCGAAGACAAGGTCGGCAAGACAGGGGCGCTCTGTTGGATAGAAGGCCCGCCAGTGCTGTTTCGTCCCCAGCACTGTGTTTGCCTTCACGCCGGTAAGGGCCTCCATGGCTTCGTTCCAGATCTGCACCCTGCCCTCCGCATCGAGCACGAAGGTCGGCATGGTCAACTGATGGACCAGGCGCAGGGCGAAGGTCCGGTCATTGTCCTTGCCTTTGGTGCGGCCGGAGCCGCCGAGAATCATTGAAAGAAATTGTGCTGCAGCCAAGGTTTGCCTCCCCGGGTTCTTAAAGCGAGCCGGGGATCATCCATAAGTCGGACTGATTAAAATGTTATGATTGTAACTAACTTGAAAACAACAACTATTTGGCCGATTGCTGGACCGGTTCCACCAGGCGGGCCGCCTGCTGCACGATGGCACTGTCGGTTTCATAGGCCTTGGTGAGCATGGCGCTCATCTCCTCACCCGACAGCGGGTCGAGTTCCATCAGGGCCACTGCGGCATCAGCCTTGAACTCCGGATCCGCAAGAGTGTCCTGAAAGGCGTTTCTCAGGGCCGCGACGCGATCAGCAGGAACGCCGGGCGGTGCAGCAAATGGTCGCCCGAATTCCTGTCGCAGCAGGATCAGTTCGAGCACCTGCTTCTTCACTGGATCGCTGACGAACTCCTGAGCCATGGGCACGTCGGGCAGCTCGGGGTGCTTTTTCATGCCCATCTGCAGGATCACATTGATCTTGTGCTCGCGCACCCAGTCGGGCCGCGCGGTCTTCAGTGTGGACCAGCCAAGCCCGCAGACACCTTCGATCTCGCCACGTTCAACGGCGAGTTCCGTGGAGGCTCCAGCTTCATAGCCGGTGATGACCTTCATCTTCGTGCCGAGCAGCGCATTGAGCACTTTCGGCATGACGGCAGAATCGGATGTCGCACCGGAGCCACCGACGAGCACTTCCTTTGCGCGAAGGGCCGCCATGTCCTTCACGCTGCTCGCATGCCATGTGGCGCAGACGTTCTGCAGCTTGCCGATGGAGCCGATCCAGTTGAACTTCAGCGTGTCATAGCGCGCGCCAGGATTATCGAAGAGCGGATCAAGGGTGATGCTGCTCGTCAGCGCGCCGATGGTCAGGCCGTCGTGATCGGAATTTGTGTAGAGCGAATTGGTGCCCTGCAAGCCGCCTGCTGCAGGAATGTTCTTGGGCACGATCACCGGATTGCCCGGAACATGTTTGCCGTAGTGCCGGGCGAAGGTGCGCGCATAGGTGTCATAGCCGCCACCGGCACCGCCAGCGATGATCATGGTGATCTGCTTGCCCTTGTAGAATGCCTCGACCGCGTCGGCAGCAATGGCCGCCCCGGACAGCGAGGGGAAGAGTAGGACGACGCCAAGAGTGCCGATCAGCTTGCGTGCAATGAACGACATGGCGAAATCTCCTGGGCAAGAAAGATCTAGTCCGGCATCAGCCCGTGCTTTTGCAGGAAGGAGATCATGCGCGCATCGAAGGTCTCGGGATCCTCGATGAAGCAGCAATGACCCGCATCCTTCAGGATGAAGTGCTCACAGTGCGGAATGAGCGAAGCAGTTTTCGTGCCGGCTTTCAGCGCATTGTCATGCTCGCCATTCACGATGAGGGTTGGCGTGCGGTAGGCCGGCAGCTTCGGCGTGACATCGGAAACCGTGAGCGCCTGAAAGACCCGCGCAATGCTATCTGCCTTCAGATGCCTGCCGCGATCCGCGAATGTGTTCAGGAGGTAGGTCCCAAGCGGCGTATCCGCCCACTTGGTGCTCACCCCGTAGCGCAGGTGGCCATAGTGATAATCGCGCAGCTCGCCGCGCTCAGCATGATCGCGATAGGCTGCAATGCGATGATCGAACTGGTTCTGCGGCCCGGAGTTGCCACCGATGAGCACGGCAGCCTTGAAGACGTCGGGATGATCGCAGGCCAGCATGAGCGCGATCTTCGAGCCAATGCTGCAGCCAACCACGATGGCATCACCCGTGACGCCCTCGTCGCGCAGCACGCCCATGATGTCGCGGCCCATATCCTCCAGCGTGAAAGCTTCGGAAGGCTTGGCAGAAGCACCCCAGCCACGCAGGTCCATGGCGATGGTGCGAAAATGAGCGGAGAAGCGCGCCTGCTGATAGAGCCACACATTGTGGTCAAAGGGCAGCGGATGAATGAAGACCATCGCCGGCCCGCTGCCGGCGGCTTCATAAGACACATCAATCCCATTGGCGCGACTGATCGGCATGGCCATCCACTTCCCGGAAAATCATTCCGCGAAGTGGACGACCTTCGCTGCGCCCTGTCAATGCATTCGCTTAGCGACGCGACCAGGACTCCGTGCCGATGCGCGTGCCATTGGCATAGGTCCAAACGCCGGACCAGTTCGGCCCTTCCGCCTTATAGAGCGCGAGGCCCGTGTCATTGCCGGAGCGATAGGAGACGGCAATGAATGAATCATCGCCAATGCCAGTGCCGATATAACGCTGGCCGCCGACAACCCAGGTGACGCGATAGGTTTCGCCCGTACGTTCGACCGCAACCGTCCCCTTGTAAGGCGACTGGTTGCCGGGATTTGCGCCCTGCACCGCATACTGGCCAGATGGATCAGCAAGGGCAGGCGTCGCCAGGACTGCGCCAAGAAACACGAGAGACGAGACAAACTTCAACATGAGAACCCCCAACTGTCCGCAGATGGACGGCGGAACATGGCACAGGACAGGGTCACGCGTAAGGCCCGGTTTCAGCTAGCTGAAAGTCTTGGGCTTTCTGCCGTAACACCCTTTTCAGCCAATGTTTCCAGCTCTTCTTCGCTCAATCCGGCCATCGTGGTGAGGACATGCCGGGTATGCTCCCCGAAGCAGGGCGAAGCACGACGGGGCTTCAATCGTGACCCGGCGAAAACCAGAGGCAGGCCGGCATAGTCATGGGTTCCCGCCTGTGGATGAGTGAGCTGCGTGAACCAGCCCCGCGACCGCAGCTGTGGGTCATTGAAAAGCTCCCGACCATTGACGACCGGTGCCGCAGGGACTCCGGCCTCCTGAAGTTTCACGGCGAGATCGTGCTTGTCGTGTTTCCTCGTCAAATGGCCGAGCAGGACATCCAGCTCATGGCGATGCTGATACCTGCAATTGGCATCGAGGAAACGCGCGTCCGCCAGCAGTTCATTGCAACAAAGCGTCTGACACAGGGCGGACCACTGCCTGTCATCAAAGGCAGCAATACAAATCCATTCATCTTCACCTGCCGCCGGATAGGCATTGTGTGGCGCCAGGCCGTCGACGGCATTGCCGTCGCGCAGTGGCAGATGATCATTCTCGATAGCGTCGAGCAGGATTTCACCGATCCAGTGCATGGCGGCTTCGCGCTGCGCCAGTTCCACATGAAAGCCGCGACCCTGCATCAACCGCCCATAGAGGACTGTGAGCGCTGCCGATGCACCATGCAGCGCACCCATCGGGTCGAGATAGGACGTGCCCGATCCCAGGGGCCCTGAATCCGCATAGCCGATGCGATCTGCTATTCCAGCCATGGCTTCCATCGTTGGTCCAAGACCGATCCGATGCTCGAAAGGCCCTTCGCCGACAGCCGGCATCTCGATGAGGCTGACCTGCGGATTGATCTTTGCCGCCGCATGATGGTCGAGGCCAAGGCGCGCCAGCGCACCGGGACGGAAATTCGCCACGACCACGTCTATCTTCGGCAGCATCCGCCTGATGACATCGCGTGCCTCCGGTGCCTTGAGATCGAGGCAGACGTCATGCTTGTCATGGTTCTGCGCATTGAAGCGGGCACACCGGTCAAACGGCCGCGCCCCGGCAACACCATCGGGATATTGCTCGAGCTTGTTGGGCTTCAGCGGCCCCCGCCATGAATCGAGCCATGCAGGGCCCTCGATCTTCACCACGGTCGCGCCTAGCTGCGCGAGGATCTTGGTGGACATGGGCCCGGCCCAGGCGGTCGTGAAATCAATGACCGAAAGGCCTTCCAGCGGCAGCACATCGCCTGCTGCAACGACAGGCCTGACGTCTTCGGCGTTGCGATTCGGCAGCTGTGCAGCGGTGCCAGGCTCGGGCGCAGGAGCGTCGCGCCGAATAGTTGTTCCCTTGATTCCAAACAGCGGACCAAGCGCGCAACGCATGCCACCCGTTGTGCCTACCTGCTGCCAGAAGCCGCGATGATTGAGATGGTCCTCGGTGCGAAGGCTCGCCGCTGTTTCCACCCCAGCAATCACCAGATCCACCTTCTCGGCCGCAGCAATCAGTTGCGAGAGCGGCATGTCGACGAGACGATCGTTGATCTCACGGGTCACCTCGTTCCAGTTCTTCTGGATCAGGCCGAAATTGGCAAAGCGTGGATCATCGATGAGGGCCGGCGCATTGGCCACATCGCACAGGGCACGCCATTGGCCGCTGGTGCTGCGCAGGAACAGGATCGCCCATCCGTCATGCGCCCTCAGCGTGCAAACAGCGCGCGAAGGATCGCCGCCGCGCAGCATGAGCTGGCCGCTATAGGCCCAGCGCATGGTGAAGTTTTCTTCCATGGCGCAG
>CAISZN010000156.1 GCA_903889985.1 uncultured Hyphomicrobiales bacterium
GATACGACACCCAAGGTCTTGAGCGTCGGCTATGTCAGCCGGGATGGTGGCCCGACCGGGCCGGGAACAAATAGTACAACGAGCGACGACAATTTTACCGTAACATTTTCTGGCATCGATGGCTGGGCTAAATCTCAAGTAAATCCGGAACAACGCTTCGATCTGTCTGTTTTAGATTCCGGCAATGAAACGTCTGCAACTGCTCAAGATCAGATGAATAGGATAATAATCGCAAATTTTGGAAATGGTTCAGTTAACGCAGCGGCATCCTACACAATCAGTCAGTCTGATATCGATGCGGTCGATCATGGCGCTCCATTGTCGAAGACTATCGCTAATTGGTTCGCTTCCCATTTGACTGCAACTGGGATTCAAACCAACAGCACCAGTGAGCAAGGCGTTTTAACAGTAAACTGGGCACATCCAAGTCTTGCAGGTACGACAGGTTCGGTCCGAGCTGAATCATCTCTTCCTCTCAACTCGGCCGTGATTTCAACAAGCGAGGACGCAACTCGTGCTCTCTCGAATGTGGATAGCGCCCTGGATGCGCTTAGCTCACTGCGTTCAAAGATTGGTATGACGGTGAAGGCGCTTGGGGCGAGATCTCAAATGTTGGACACAATGTCGGTCAAAATGCAGGAAGCGGCAAGTCGTTTAGTGGACACCGATTATGCTCAGACGACCTCAGAAGTTCTACAACGGAAAATCATTCAAAGTGCGGGGTTGGCTATGTTGGCGCAGGCAAATCAGAGTCCCTATATGGTCCTCCAATTGCTTAAGCACTGATCCGAAGATTAAGAACATCGAGCAGTGTTATTTTGAATTGTGCTAGGTCGTGTCCCCCCACGTGGTGTAGCAGGACGGCAGCCAGACGCCCGCGAAGCGCGCTCCCCATAGCGCCTTAGCGAGCGGGCAGCTGGCGGTGGTCATCGACGGTTCGCTCGGTCAAGCTGGGTTGTGAACACTAACACAACCAAGGAACCTCCGATGACCGACCCCATGATGAACCTGCGCGCCCTCGTCGAAAAGGCCCCCGACGCGGATATTCTGCGAGACATGATTGGCTTCGCCGCCCAACGCCTGATGGAACTGGAGGTGGGCGCGCTGACAGGCGCAGCCCCCGGCGAGCGGTCCCCCGACCGGCTTGTTCAACGCAACGGCTATCGTGGCCGCGACTGGGAGACACGGGCCGGGACAGTCGAGCTTCGCATCCCCAAGCTGCGTAAAGGCTCCTATTTTCCGGGCTTTCTTGAGCCGCGACGCATGGCAGAGAAAGCTCTGACAGCAGTCATTCAGGAGGCCTATATCCAGGGCGTCTCAACCCGTTCCGTTGATGATCTGGTCAAAGCCATGGGCATGTCGGGCGTGTCCAAGAGCCAGGTATCCAGGCTTTGCGAGGAGATCGACGAGCGCGTGAATGCTTTCCTGCAGAGGCCCATCGAGGGCGAATGGCCCTATATCTGGATCGACGCCACATATGTGAACCCGCATTCGCCGGATGACGCAATTATTTGATGCGTTGGAGATGCGATTCAGCTATATTTTGCAGGCGCTTCTTCGCATTTTGAGGGCTCCCTGATGACACACCCGGC
>CAISZN010000157.1 GCA_903889985.1 uncultured Hyphomicrobiales bacterium
AGAATGGCGAAGTCGCTGGTCGAATTGGAAATGGCGATGTTCACCTTGTCGGCGGCAAAGGCCGGCCGCGCGCCACTGACGAGAACAGTGCCGGCAGCCGCGCCAACGAAGGCGCGCCGTGTCACGAGGTTTGTGCAGGATTGCGCGAAGCGCGAGCCCTTGGTCATGGTCACCTCCCGAAATGTTTTATCTTTGGGAGGCATCTTGAGGGGGCCCGCAGGGCCGGTCAAGCCACGCTTTAAACCCTCCCCTTGATGGGGAGGGTATGGGTCGCGACCTGCGGCCTATTCGGCGGCGTCGCGCATGCCGGAGCGGATCGAACTGCGCAGGGAGTCGATGCACTCGAGCTTTCCGCGCGTTTCGAAATACCAGAACGTCCAGCCGTTGCAGGCCGGCAGGCCCTGAGCCAGCGCGCCGATCTTGTGGATTGAGCCAACCACATTGCCAAGCGACAGCGTACCATCTGCACGCACCACGGCACTGTAGCGGCGCTTCTCGTCGCGCAGGGTCACACCGGGCTTGAGCAGTCCTGTCTCGATCACAGCGGAGAAGGGCACGCGCGGTTCGCTGCGCTTGGTGGGCGCTGCGGAGACGGCGTCAGCGGGCAGGGGTTCCACCTTGGCGATGCGCGCCCGCGCAGCCTTCGCATAGATTTCCTCGCGCTCCACACCGATGAAGGAGCGGCGCAGGCGACGCGCCACGGCGCCCGTTGTGCCCGAGCCGAAGAAGGGATCGAGTACCACATCGCCGGGATTGGACGTCGACAGCAGCACGCGTGCAAGCAGGGCTTCCGGCTTCTGTGTCGGATGAGTCTTGCGGCCCTGCGCATCCTTCAGGCGTTCGGAGCCCGTGCAGATCGGCATGAACCAGTCGGAGCGCACCTGGCAGTCTTCATTGCCAGCCTTCAGCGCCTCGTAGTTGAAGGTATATTTCTTCGCGCTGGCGCTTGGCGCTGCCCAGATCATCGTCTCATGGGCATTGGTGAAGCGGCGACCACGGAAGTTCGGCATCGGATTGGCCTTGCGCCACACGATGTCGTTGAGAATCCAGAAGCCGAGATCCTGCAGGATCGAACCAACACGGAAGATGTTGTGATAGGAACCGATGACGAAGATCGTCGCATCGGGCTTCATCACGCGGCGCACGGCAGTCAGCCAGTCACGGGTGAACTTGTCGTATTCCGCAAAGCTCGCAAACTTGTCCCAGTCGTCATCGACGGCATCGACAACGCTCTGGTCGGGGCGCGAGAGCGCACCTTCGAGCTGCAGGTTGTAGGGAGGATCGGCGAAGACGAGATCGACACTCTGCGGTGGCAGCTTGGCGAGCTCTTCCAGGCAGTCGCCGACGAGAATCTCGTCGACCGGAATGCGCATAGGCACGGAGGGGAGCCGGGCGGACCCGGTACGCGTGACTTCTATCCGGGACTTGAGGCCGGCTACCCCTGCACGTGCAATACGCATGGAACACTTACCGGTTACGCAACTGGCATGAGCGACTATGCCGTTGCCCGGTAAAGACAGGGTTTAGAGTCCGTCACCGCGACTGTGCCTTTTTGTGACGTTTTGATTAAGCATTCAGTAGGGATTTGCGCAGGCGAAGGCAGCCTCAACTAGGCCATATCGACGTCAGGATGTGCCTCGAAATACTGGCGTACCGGGCCAAAGCTGCGGCGATGGAAGATGCAGGGACCATGTTGAGCGAGTGCTGCACGATGGGCGGGCGTGGGATAGCCGGCGTGTTCTGCAAATCCATATTGCGGAAAGCTGTGATGTAATTTTTCCATCAGTCGGTCCCGCGTGACCTTGGCAACGATGGAGGCTGCAGCAATCGACAGCGAGATCGCATCACCCTTCACGATGGTCTCAGCCGGGCAGCATAAATCCGCCGGCATGGCGTTGCCGTCGATCAGCGCGTGCATGGGCTGCAGCGAAAGCGCTGCCAGTGCCCGGCGCATGGCAAGGAAGGTCGCCTGTCGGATGTTGATGCGATCGATCTCCGCCGGGCTCGCCAGCCCGATCCCGACGGCCAGTGCGCCTTTCATGATCGCAGCAAAAGCGTCTTCGCGCTGCCCAGGGGACAACCTTTTGGAGTCGTCGAGACCCTTGGGCAGCTTTCGGGGGTCAAGAATGACGGCCGCTGCGGAGACCGGCCCCGCCAGGGGACCCCGGCCGGCCTCGTCAATGCCTGCAACAGGCCAGACTCCCCGGGCAGCCAGGGCCTTTTCGAAGCGAAAGTGCGGCGTCTTCATGTGACATGGGTCGCAGAGCGGGCGGGGCGGTGGCAAGGGCTTTGCGCAGATCCGCAAGCTGGCGTGGCTTCCGGTCAGATACGTCTGTGGAAAAGCAGATCTCTCGACGGGGGCTCCGGATCGTGTAAACAACACGTTAACATCCGGTCGCGGCGGCCGGGCGGGATGCGTTGAGGGGGTCATGATGACGTCAGGTCAGTCGTTTGGTGGTGAAGAGGCCGGTGCTGCGAGCGCTCTTGAGTCTGGAGCCCATGGTGAGCAGGAGCGCAATGCGGTCTTCGCAGCCCTGGTGTCGGGCGACAGCGATATCGTCGGCCTGATCGCCTATTCGATCTACAAGCAGAACAAGCTCGACTGGCTGGTGGCCTTCAACAAGCAGAAGTCACGCGATCCCAACGAGGCCGAAGTCTCCGCCTATATCATTGGCGAGAGCACCCCTCGCCGCCTTGCCATCTATCGCCACCTCGCCCAGGCGACCCTTGAAGGCCGCGGCCCGGATGTCGCGACAGGGGGGCCTTCCGGCAAGACCGACTTCTCCATCGTGCGCCAGCAACCGGTTCGGGCTGCCGGTGCGGAGTCTGGCAAGGGCACGATCGTGGCCTTCCTCGGATTGATCATCGTGGGTGTGGTTGCAGTCTATTTTGCTGCCCGCTTCGGCATTCCGGGCATCGTTCCCGCCCGCTGAGGGTCAGGAGCGCGGACCTCCGGGTCCGCGTCCACTCAAAACAGGTTGAGCTGTTCGCCCTTGCGGGCCGGCTTCCTGAACAGGTCCGTCCGCAATTTCAGCCGCGTCTTGTTGTAGCCGATGCGCTGGGTGGCGACCTCGAAGCGTCGGCCGATCATCCAGGAATAGGGCCCGGTGCCGGTCATGCGTTTGCCCCAGGCGGGATCATAGGCCTTGCCGCCGCGCATGGAGCGCACCAGCGTCATGACGTGGCGGTAGCGGTCGGGGAAATGCTGCACCATCCATTCGCCGAAGATCTCCTCCACCTCCAGCGGCAGGCGCAGCATCACATAGCCGGCCTCGCGCGCACCCATGGCATGGGCACGGGTGAGGATGGTCTCGATTTCCGCATCGTTCACGGCCGGGATGATGGGGGCAACCATGACGCAGGTTGGAACGCCTGCTTCCGACAGAAGCTGCAGGGCCTCAAGCCGTCGCTCCGGTGTGGCAGCACGTGGCTCCATGGTGCGCGCGAGCTTGCGGTCGAGGGTGGTCACCGAGAGCGCCACCTTCACCAGCCCGCGCTCCGCCATCGACGAGAGCAGGTCGATATCGCGCGTCACCAGGGCTGATTTCGTCACGATGCCGACCGGGTGATTGGCCTTCGACAGAACTTCCAGCACCTGCCGCATGATGCGATGCTGGCGCTCGATGGGCTGGTAGGGATCCGTATTGGTGCCGATCGCAATGGTCTTTGGAACGTAGTTCGGCGCCGAGATTTCGCGCTCCAGCAATTCAGCCGCCCCATCCTTGACGAAGAGCCGCGTCTCGAAATCGAGGCCGGGGGAGAGGCCCATATAGGCGTGGGTTGGCCGGGCGAAGCAGTAGACGCAGCCATGCTCGCAGCCCCGATAGGGATTGATCGAGCGATCGAAGCTGATGTCGGGAGACTCGTTGCGGGTGATGATGCTCTTGGCGCGCTCGACGGTGATTTCGGTGCGCAGTGGCTCGAGCGCCTCCAGCGCTCCCCAGCCGTCGTCGAAGACCTGCCGCTGCTGCGGCTCAAACCGCCCGCTCGCGTTGGAGGCGGCCCCCCGGCCATTGCGCGGGCGCAGACGCTTTTCGGGTTCGTCCTGGCCTGTTCCGAGGTGAGAGCCGACAAGCGCTGCCGGATTCTGTGGACGCAGGCGCAACGGTGCCGATCGGGACTTGCCGGAGGATTCCCTGAGCATAAGCTTGGACCCGTATCACGAGACAATCGATGAGAACGAAACAGGAACTAAGAACAAATACGGAACTGTCTAAAGTCAGTCAACGGGTCTTGTGGACAAGTCTGTTGGCAAGCGACAATTGTATCGCGTCTTCCGGGATGTAGTTTCCTCGTGCTCTCAGCCATCATCATCGTTTCCGACGGCAACGTTCCCGTTTCACCCTCGCCTGAAGCGGTGGTTCGAACATTGTCGGCGCTGGTACCCGCGGCCATTGAAGGCCTCGTTCGCGATGTGGTGCTCGCGGCGCCCGGCGGAAACAAGGATCTCGCGCGAATCGCCGATCATGCGGGCTGCGAAGTGGCGGAAGCCGACGAGCCTGGCAGTGTCATCGCTGCCGGGTTGAAGGCTGCCCGCGGCGATGCGCTGCTGATTCTTCGTGCGGGTCATGCACCGGAGCGCGGCTTCTTCGAGGAAATGGCGGATCTGAACGATCGTCTTGGCTTGCTGGGCAGTATTCGCGTTCGCGCCCTGCCTGAAACGTTCCTCACCCGGCTCCTGCCCGGGCTCGCGCCCTCGGTCGGGCTTGTGGCCCTGCGCCGCAGCCTGCCGGTTGGGGCACCCCATCTCGAGGCCCTGATCAGCCTGGCTCGTCCCAGACAGACCATGCGCCTGCGCCTGAGGCGGGTGGGGTAGGCCTTTGCCGGGACCGCGGAATTCCCAGCCCGCATCAGCACGGCGGGAGCCGCGCGGTCCATCAGACGACGATCCGTTTTGCGATGCTACCCTTTCAGCTTGCCGCGCTTCAGGTGCTCGTCGAGCCGTGGCATGATCTCCACGAAATTGCATGGTCGATGACGATAATCGAGCTGCTGGGCGAGGATGCCGTCCCATGCATCCTTGCAGGCTCCGGGCGAGCCCGGCAGGCAGAAGATATAGGTTGCACCCGCAACCCCTGCTGTTGCCCGTGACTGGATCGTCGAGGTGCCGATCTTGTCGTAGCTGATGCGGTGGAAGACGATGGAGAAACCATCCATGCGCTTCTCGAACAAGGGCTCGACCGCCTCAGGTGTCACATCGCGACCCGTGAAGCCCGTGCCA
>CAISZN010000158.1 GCA_903889985.1 uncultured Hyphomicrobiales bacterium
GAATGTCTTTCCCAGACTTGAAGCCTATGCGAAGCAGCAGGGACGGGCGGGCATCCGCCTTGCCATGGGAACCAACGATTTTGCTAACCTGCGCAGCAACAATCAGGAGCTGGTTGCAGCATTGGCAGCGCTGGGCGTGACTGTGCCGCTCGCCGTCGACGAGGGCGGGCATGAATGGTCCCTGTGGGCGCGACAGCTGCCGGACATGCTTGCCTGGATAGGCACCCGCTGGGCAAAGCCCCGCCTTGCCCCCGCGTGTTGAGGATCTTGCGATGACGATGGTTCCGCGTGTCGCAGATCGCATGGCAGCGACGCTCTTTCAGTCCGGCATCCGCCATGCTTTCGGAATGCCCGGTGGCGAGGTGACGACCCTGATCGATGGCCTTGAAAGGGCCGGCATCAGCTTCGTTCTTACGCGCAATGAGACCGCTGCCGCCATGATGGCGGCCGGAACCTGCCTCGAGGCGAAACGTCCCGGCCTGCTGGTCACGACCATTGGCCCGGGTCTGGCGAATGCCATCAACGGAATTGCGGATTCGATGCAGGAGCGCGCACCGCTCGTGGTCATCTCCGGCACGATCGAGGAAAAGCTGCGCGGGCGCTACACCCATCAGGTCGTTGATCATCGCCAGCTTCTTGCCCCCGTTGTGAAGGCCTCGTTCGAGGTCTCTGGGGAAACGGCAAGCGCCGTCGTTGCACGCGCCATCCGGTTGGCGATGACCCATCCCCGCGGGCCGGTCCATATCGATCTCTCGCCATCGTTGGCCGCAGCTGCTTCGAAGGAAGCCTGTGACGGCAGCTTTGTTTCGCTGCGGTCGGCTGCTCCTGATCCGGCGGATCCGCTTCTGCAGGCGGTGCGGGCACGCATTGGCGCGGCCATCCGCCCGGTGATCCTTGCCGGGCATGATGCCGTGCGCGATCCGCTTGCCGCGACGTTCACGGAATTGGCGGACCAGTTTCAGATTCCGGTCGTGACCACCTACAAGGCCAAGGGGCTGATTGACGAGAGCCATCCCCTCTCAATCGGTTCGGCAGGCCTGTCGCCCTTGGCTGACGAGCAAATCCTGCCCCTGCTCCAGCGCGCTGATCTCGTGCTCATGCTTGGCTACGACCCGATCGAGATGCGAGCCGGATGGCTTGACCCAGTTGGCGATGACTCACGGATCATTGAGCTTGGCCCTCATCATGACCATGGGATGCACACCGCGGGCCTGCGCGTCGAGGGGGCGCCGGTTGGTTTGCTGAATGCCATTCTGTCAGGCGCTCAGCCCAAAGCCCTGTGGCCTGAAGGAGAGGCAAAGGGCGTTCGTGACCGGCTGCGGGACGCCTTCGAGGGGCCTGCAGGTTGGGGGCCACATCAGATCTTCAAAGGGCTGCGCGAGCATTTGCCCCAGGATGCCCTGGTCAGCGTCGACAGTGGCGCCCATCGCATTCTTCTCAGTCAGATTTGGCGCAGTGCCCGGCCGTTTGGCCTGGCGCAATCAAGCGGCTGGTGCACGATGGGCAGTGCCATTCCCCTTGCCATCGGACGCAAGCTCTCCCATCCAGACAGCAGGGTCGTTGCGGTTCTTGGCGATGGCGGCCTCGAGATGACACTCGGGGAGCTTGGAACCTTGCGGGATCAGGGCCTCGCCTTGACAGTGCTCGTCCTGCAGGACGGGAGCCTCGAACTGATCGGCCAGAAACAGGATCAGGCTGGCCTGCTCAGGCGAGCCGTCGCAATGGGTCGAACAGACTATGCCGCCATCGCCCGGAGCTTCGGCGGGCAGGGGTTCCAAGTGACGTCAGAA
>CAISZN010000159.1 GCA_903889985.1 uncultured Hyphomicrobiales bacterium
AAGGGCAGTGGCGACAACGGCGAGTTTCAGAACGGTCTTGGCGGACACGGGCACCTCCGGAATTGGTTGTTCTATACACCGGAACTGAGGCGATGGGCAGAGTTGGACCGCGCGCCTCCCGGCGCGCATGCAGACCGGCAGAAGCGCCTCTCAGGGGTCACGCGGCGAATTGACGCGTTCAGCCCTTGCGGGCCGCGCGCTCCTTCTCCAGCCGCTTCAGCCAGCGGCGCGCCTGAGCCGCCACATTGACCGGGCTGGTCCCGCCGTAGCTGGTGCGACTGCGAACGGATTTGCCCACACCCAAGACCGCAAACACGCTTTGGGTGATGCGCGGCTCGACCTCCTGCATCTCCTCAAGCGAGAGCTTTTCGAGGCCGATGCGCTTTTCGGAGGCGCGGCGGACCAAAGTGCCGGTGACATGGTGCGCCTGCCGGAAGGGGAGACCAAGCTCGCGCACCAGCCAGTCCGCAAGGTCGGTCGCCGTGGCATAGCCGGCACCTGCTGCGGAGCGCATGCGCTTCTCATCAGGCTCCAGATCGCGCACCATCCCGGCCATGGCCGCAAGGCACAGCGAGAGGGACTGGAGAGCGTCGAAAGTGCCTTCCTTGTCCTCCTGCATGTCCTTCGAATAGGTCAGCGGCAGGCCCTTCATCACAATGAAGAGCCCGTTCAGGGCGCCAATGATCCGACCGGCCTTGCCGCGCACCAGCTCAGCCGCATCCGGATTGCGCTTCTGGGGCATGATCGAAGACCCGGTCGTGAACTTGTCCGACAGGGCCACGAAGCCGAACTGCGGGGTCATCCACAGCACGATCTCCTCGGCAAAACGCGACAGGTGCATGGCGCAGATCGAGGCGGCCGAGAGGGTTTCGAGCACGAAATCCCGGTCCGAGACGCTGTCGAGCGAATTGGCCGTCGGACGGTCGAACCCGAGCGCCCGTGCGGTCATGTCACGGTCGATCGGGAAGGACGTACCGGCCAGTGCCGCAGCGCCCAGCGGGCATTCGTTGAGCCGCTGGCGAGCATCGGTAAGGCGGCCGCGATCGCGCGCCAGCATCTCCACATAGGCCAGCATGTGGTGGCCGAAGGTCACCGGCTGGGCCGACTGCAAATGGGTGAAGCCCGGCATGACCGCATCCGCATGGGCGGCGGCCTTGGTGACGAGCGCCACCTGCAGGTCCTGGATCTGCAGGTCGAGATCGTCGATCGTGTCGCGGATCCACAGGCGGAAATCCAGCGCCACCTGGTCGTTGCGGGAGCGGGCGGTGTGCAGGCGGCCGGCATCCGGGCCGATGATCTCGGCGAGCCGGGACTCGACATTCATATGAATGTCCTCGAGCGCCCGCGAGAACGTGAAGGTCCCGGCCTCGATTTCCGCACGAACCTGATCTAGACCCTGTGTGATCGCGGCTGCGAAGTCGCGGGACAGGATGCCCGTTTCGGCCAGCATGGCCACATGGGCCTTGGACCCGCGGATATCCTGAGCCGCGAGGCGGTAATCGAAGCCGATGGAGGCGTTGATTTCCTCCATGATCGCATCGGGTCCGGTCGCGAAACGGCCGCCCCACATCTTGTTGCTCATGCTGGCCCCGGAGTCCTGACGCTCGATGACGGACGCGAACGA
>CAISZN010000160.1 GCA_903889985.1 uncultured Hyphomicrobiales bacterium
GGCCTGCTCAATGTTCAGCATACAGTGCGGGGGTACGAGCGCGCGGGCGTCAGCGCGATTCAACTCGAAGATCAGGAATTTCCAAAAAAGTGCGGGCACACGCCCAATCGCAGGGTCATCGCACTGGAAGACATGGTGCGCAAAATTCAGGTCGCCTCGGACAGCCGTTCCAGTGCCGATTTCCTGATCATTGCGCGTACCGATGCACGCACAGGTCTCGGCCTTGATGAAGCCATCCGCAGGGGCGTTGCCTACGGTAATGCCGGCGCGGACATTGTGTTCATCGAATCACCAGAAAGCCGGGAGGAACTCGCCACCATCGCCAGGCGCATCGACAAGCCACTCGTTGCAAACATGGTCAATGGTGGGCGCACTCCGATGCTAAAGGCTGAGGAACTGGCCTCCCTTGGATATTCCATGGCAATCTTCCCAGCCGTCGGCTTTCTTGCCACAGCGCAGGCCCTCACTGACGCCTATCGGGACCTGCAGGACCATGGCACGTCGACAGATGCAGTGCGAATGTTTGATTTCGCTGCCTTCAACGAGCTTATCGGCTTCAAAGATGTTTGGGACTTCGAAAAGCGATATTCCGAACTCTGAACTGTCCTCCTTGCGGTCGGGTTCACGTGCATGAACAAAAACGTGCAGCCAGATCCTTCACTGCGGTACATGCAGGTCTTTGCGGAGCTTCAGGCCAGGATCACAAAGGGCTTATACCCAATAGATACAACTCTGCCGACCGAGGGCGAACTTTGCATTGAATTTTCTGCGAGTCGCTACACCGTACGTGAGGCGCTGAGGCGTTTGGTCGATCAGGGCATGGTGCGGCGTCGACAAGGCTCGGGCAGCGTTGTCGCGGCCACCCAGCCACAGCGGCGTTACGTGCAATCGCTGTCATCCCTGCATGGGCTTCTGCAATATGCGCTCAACACGCATTACGAGATCATCTCGATCGAGGCCTTAAGGCTGGATGCTGACATCGCGGAAGATGTGGGCGGCCAAGCGGGTTCGGAGTGGACATTCATCAAGGGCATTCGGCGCACGAGCAAGGGAGGCCGTGTCGTCGGCTTCGTCCACTCTTACGTGCCGAAGCGGCTGTCGCGCTTTATACCAGAACTTGAAACATGCGTGGGGGCCTTCTACGCACATCTGTCAAAAAGGGCGCGCGAAGACATCATCGAGGCTGACCAGTCGATACGTGGCAGCTACATGGACCAGGAATTGGCCACATACCTGGGAGGCAGAACGGGCGAGGCCGCGATTTGCTCGATACGCCGCTATTTCGGCCCCAAGGGGGTGGTGATCACGTCTTTCAATTGGCACACAATCGAAGAATTTGCATTCTACATGAAGCTCCAGAGATCCATGTGAGAGTTGCCTTCTGGCAACCCTCACGGATGTTTTTCATTCTTCCATTTTCAGTCCGGCAGCATCGACGGCCTCCCGATAGGACAGCCGCTCCTTCGCGATAATTTCAGCAAATTCCGCCGGCGTGTTGCCGATCGGATTAATACCGAGACTGATCAGTCGTGCCGAAATCGCGGGATCTCTTGCTGCCTCCTGAACGCCCGTGACGAGAGCGTCAGTGATGTTTTTTGGCAGGCCTACGGGAGCGAGAATGCCATTCCACGCTGACGTACTGAAGCCTGGATAGACAGAGGCAACAGTGGGAACGTTCGGAATCTGAGGCAGCTTTTCAGGAGTCGACACAGCGAGCAGCTTGATGCGACCGGAATCCGCAAACTGAAGGAGTTCCGAGGCATTACCAAAATAGAGGTCCGTCTCACCTGCGACGAGCGCGGCAATCGCGGGACCGCCGCCGCGATATGGCACTGCGACGAACTGGACCCCAGCACGCTTTGCTAGCAATGCCGCCGATAGATGACCGACCGAACCCGTCCCGGCCGAGGCTACGTCGAGTCTACCAGGATTGGCCTTCGCATAGGCCACCATTTCCTGAAGGGTCGAGAATGGGGCCTGCTGTTTGGCGCCGAGAATGAAGGCGCCAGTCCCAAAAACGCTGACCGGAACCAGATCCTTTTCGGGATCATAATTCACTTTCTGAAGCATCGGGATAATGATGTTCTGCCCGGCCGAGGCGAAGATCAGGGTATGGCCGTCCGGCGCTGATCTCGCAACCTGTCCCGCAGCCACGACGCCGCCACCAGCGGGCTTGTTTTCAACGACGAAGGGCGCTCCGTATTTCGTTTGCAGCTTGTCTGCGAGGAGGCGTGCCATCGTGTCGGTATTGCCACCTGCCGGGAACGGAACAATAAGAGTGACAGGTCGATCAGGCCATTTTTGCGCTTGCGCGGATTGAGAGGCTCCGAGGGAAAGGGCGGTTGCTCCGAAATAACCCAGGACCCGGCGGCGCGATGGCATGCCTGCATTTTCAAGTTTCATGTCTACCCCTCCACGGAGTGCCTTCAGGCACTATTGTGTGAACCTTGCTAGTCTTCATCGACACCCTCAATCACCATGATATCGGCGATCGCGGCATCGATCCGAAACTGGCGGGCTGCCTGATATTCCGGGGAATGAAAATATCCCCTCGCCTGTTCGTAAGTGGGGAATTCCAGAATGACGTTTCTGCTTCTTGCCTGGCCTTCAAGGATTTCGTATCGCCCGGCTCGCACCAGCACACGGGCACCAAACAAAGCCTGTGCCTGAGCTGCCCGCATGGCATATTGCGCATATCGCTCAGCATCCTCGACCGACACGTGCGCTATGATGTAACCTTTCGGCATGGGCTCTAACATTTCGATTGAAGGACATCAGATCGCGATGACCGCAAACTGAACCTTTATAGAAGCAAACGGCTCATAGACGGCATGCGAGCAAGGAGCGTGCCATCAACATTAGTGCAGGTAAAGTGGGGCGGGCACATGAAACAAGTACTCGTGACGGGCGCCAATGGCCGCACAGGCCGGCGCGTCATTGATAAACTGCTAAAGCATGGAGCCAGCATAAGAGCCTTTGTGCGCCGCGAAGAAGCAGCGCGAGACATGCTTGCCATGGGTGTTGGCGAATGCCTGATCGGCAACCTCGAGAGCGAAGCTGATCTGTACCGGGCCGTTAAAGACGTTCAGCAGCTCGTTCACATCTGCCCTCCGATGCATCCGCTAGAAGATCGCATCGGCAAAGCCCTTGTTTCCGCAGCCGCAAGCAGCGGTGTCGAACTTTTTGTGGAATATTCTGTTCTGCACCCGGTCATCGAGGTGCCACATCACAGACGCAAGCTTGCAGTCGAGGCTGCCCTGATCGATTCAGGCATGCCCTATGTGATCCTGCAGCCTGCGCGGTATATGCAGCATCTCAACCCTATCTGGGCTGAATTACTGCGAGACGGACGGCATGTCCTGCCCTTCTCGACCAAGACCCGTTTCAGCCTCGTCGATCTGGAGGATCTGGCAGAGGCTGTGATGCGGGTGCTGACACAGCCCCACCATGCCTATGCGACCTACCAGCTAGCGGGGCCGGAACAACTTTCCATGCAGGATTGTGCCCAGCGGCTCACCAGCCTTCTGGGGCGCGATGTAGAAGCCATCGAGCGGGATGAAGACAGCTTCCGTAAAGTGCTGGAAGCGTCGGGCGCAGCACCCGAGCGCATCCAGACCATGCTGACCATGAACCGCCACTATTCCGCACATGGCCTTGCCGGCAATTCCAATGTGCTGCGCTGGCTGCTTGGTCGGGAGCCCACGCGTTTCGAAGATTTCGTCACGCGTGAACTTTTGGCCAAGAATGCCTGAGCCTGAAGGCTCAGGGTTTCCAGTATTGGCTGAACTGGGTGGCCACCACCTGTTCATAAGGAACCGGCGCTTCGATCAAGCCCATCGCCTGCTGGAATTCAAGCATTCCGCTCACGAATTCTCGCGAGATCGATGCGTCGTAATATGGCAGATCTCGTGCGATCACATCTGCAATCAGCTCTGCCTCCGAAGCCGGGAATAGCTTACGCCCGACTTTTGTGGCCAAGGAGATATCGGCCTTGAGTGCTTGCTGAGTTTTGACCAGGGCGCGAACAGCAGCCGCCACCGCCTCGGGATTTTCCTCGATCATGCGATCTGACGTGATCAGGGCAGACATGGTGTAATGCATGGCCTTGGGCGGGCCATCGCCACGGCGTGCGTCAATGACCATGGTGCCGGCGCCGGATTTCACAGCCACCTCAGCACCCATGCCATTGGCCCAAAAGCCATCGATCAGACCTGCTTCCAGAGCCTTTGCGGCCGCAACACCAAAATTCTTGTTTTCGCCGAGGAAGGCGCCCGGGACAGGACCAATCTGGATGTTGTCCCGCTTTTCATCGAGGCCGGACTCAACAAGCAGGCGCTTCAGGCCAAGATCGACAAGCGGAGCAGCACCAATCTTGAGCCCCTTGATGGCGTTGATGTCACCCTTTGCTGCCTTCAGATCCGACCGCAGGATCAGGAACCAATAGGTGTTCTGGGCCTGAGCCGCGATCAGCTTGCCACCCTTCCAGCCCGGGAAGGCAAACGGCGTCGAATGTGCGGATCCACCAACGAACTGAATGTCCCCGTCGCGCAGGATCTCGAGCGTACGGTTGACCGGGAAG
The DNA here is from genome assembly GCA_903889985.1 of uncultured Hyphomicrobiales bacterium. Lineage (GTDB taxonomy): Bacteria > Pseudomonadota > Alphaproteobacteria > Rhizobiales > Beijerinckiaceae > Terripilifer. Next base: position 4,580 of record CAISZN010000160.1, read on the forward strand.
ATGAGCTCGAGCTGCATGTCGAGACCCTCCCTCTGGAAAAAACCCAGCTCCACGGCGGCGGCCACCGGGAAATAGGAGTTGGAGATCATATCCGGTATGGCGACTTTCATGGTCATTCCTTTAGTAACGGTTCAGGCGATGGATTTGGCCCGGCGGACGCCCTCGATCATGGCGACTCTCAGGAGATAGGTTCGAAGTTTGTCGCGGTCAGCAACAATGGCGCGCAGTTCATCATAGAAGGCAGCCTGCTGCGACCGGTCCTTCTGCTCGATGTTGCGCTTGTTCTCGATGGTCTGTCGTTGCAGATATTCCTGTGCCACGGTTCGCCGCTGGCGATCATAGACCTCAAAGAGGCTGTGGCTGGCACCGTCCAGAATGACCTGCGCGAGCTTTTCCGTCAGATTGAACGCGTCGTGGAATCCAAAGTTCATACCCATGCCGCCGAGCGGATTGTTGATATGAGCCGCATCGCCCGCAAGCAGCAGGCGGCCGTCATGGTAACACGAGGCCACGCGCTGGTGGACATCATAGAGATTGCGGTGGACGATCTCGAATGGTGTGTCCTTGTGCTGGAACCCCTGAACCCGGGCCTGCACCAGGCTTTCCTCGAAGATGGCTGCAGGCTCTGCCTTCGCATCGGCTGGAAAAACAACGCGCCACATGCCGTTACCGTCAGGCCCGGGGACCTTGAACAGGGCACACCATTCCTGAGGATCTGCAATGTAATTGGTCAGCGCATAGCCATGCTGACCAAAATCGTAACGGGTCGATAGAACGAGGAAGCGCTCTTCATAAGTGAAACCATCGAAAGTCACGTTCATCGACTTGCGGACCTGGCTGCGCCCGCCGTCGCAGCCGATCATATATGACCCTTCCAGCCTCTTCTTTCCCTGCGGACTTTCGACTTCCACGGCCACCCCAGCCTCATCCTGGATGATCGAGGTGACCCGATGCTGCATGAGGACTTCGCAGCCCTCGTATTCCTTCAGAAGCTCTCGCAGGATGTAGCAGATCTTGTGCTGCTCCAGCATGAGGCGATAGGGAAACGGCGTGTCGTCTTTCAACACGCCCAGATCGAAGTTGGCAACGAGACCGTCCCTACGGTCCCGGTAGTGGTAATTGCCAACAACGTAACCCTGATCCAGCATCAGGGGGGTCACCCCAATGTGGTCGAACATCTCCAGCGTCGGCGGGTGAATTGTCCCAGCTCGGGGATCGTCGAAAATCCTGTCTGCCGCTTCGAGGATGATGAAAGGTATGCCCCGTCGAGCCAGATTCAATCCGACGGTGAAACCAATCGGACCGGCCCCAGCGATCAGGACGGGCTTGAGTGACGGCATCAGATCTCTCCTTGGAATCTGCTAACCCGCATGACACTATCCGTCAACGGTGAGTACAATCGACATAATCCGCGCATTTTAGCCTCTTGCAGGCACGATGCCGACTCTAGCAGATTGCATGCCGAAAGGAGATTTGAGATGGATGTTCCGTCAAAGGCCCTCAAGGCGCAGCAACCCTGGATCGGCTCTCGCGGTCGTATTGGAGTTGTGATCCCATCCACCAATATTGGCGTGGAATATGACTGCCAGCGCATCATTCCCGAGGGCTTCACCTGGCACTTCGCGCGCTTTTTCGTGGAACAGCCCGATCTGTCCTCGGACAATATGTTCCTCGCCTTCATCGATGCCATTCGCGAAACGATTCCTGATGCGATCAGGGACATCATGACCTGTGAACCCTCCTACATCATGATGGGCATGTCGGCCGAAACCTTCTGGGGTGGCCTTGAAGGGAACGTCGAGTTTGAGGCCCGTCTTCGCGAGGGACTTGGTCCAGACATTGGGCTGACCAGCGGGGCAGCAGCCCTCAAGGCAGCCATCGACTGCTTTGGGGCCAAACGCGTTGCTGCTCTCACGCCTTATCAACCTGTTGGTGACGAGCAGGTCCGCCGTTTCCTTGAAGAATCTGGCTATGAAGTCACGAAGGTCATTGGCCTGAAATGCGATACTGCAACATCCATTGCCCACACGCCGCCATCTGAGGTCATCGATGTCGTGTTGAACGAGCTTGATGGCGAGGACGTGGACATCATCGTTCAGGCAGGCACCAATCTTTCAACACTCGACATCTTCCCCACCCTCGAAAAGCAAATCGGCAAGCCGCTGATCCCGATCAATGTCGCAACCATCTGGCATGCCCTCCGGGCTCAGGGAATCCAGGACCGGTTTTTCGGACGTGGCTGGTTGCTGGAGCAGTTCTGAGGTTGCCATCCTGGCTTCGCAGGTATTTGCGAATAACAGGCAGGCGCTTTTCTCCGGATGATTTGGGATATAAGGTTCTCCGCAGGGCGGGGGGAAACCTGCCAAAGACCATCGTGGGGAGGCGTGATGCGCGCGAAGAATTTTGGACTGGGCACGGCTGCCCTCGCTCTGGTGCTGGCTGCACCGGCCTTTTCGGCCACCATCACCGGCACTGTGACCGGACCGGATGGAAAGCCCTTTATGGGGGCCTTCGTCGTAGCGGAAAATCCGCAAACCAAAATCTCGGTAAATGTGCTCTCCAGTGAAAGCGGCCGCTATTACATCGGCGACCTTCCTGCCGGAACCTATACTGTCCAGATCAAGTCGATTGGCGTTCGCGCAGCGCCACAAAGCGACGTCAAGCTCACAGCGGACCAGAAGACCTCATTCGACTTCACACTGCAAAAGCGTCCCGTGCGCTGGAGCGATCTGTCCACCTATCAGGGACGCAAATTGCTGCCCAAGACAGCAGAGCACGACCTAAGCCATAAGGATCCCTTCTTCGGGACCTGCTTCCAGTCCTGCCACTCCTTCCAGAATCGGATGGCATCGGTTGTGCGCGACGAGGAAGGCTGGACGGATCGCGTCAGATACATGAGCGACGTCATCATGGCCGGCGATGGGCGCAAACTGACCCCTGCCGAAATCGAGGAATATGCCAAGCACCTGAACTTCCTGTTCGGCGCAGATTCACCCAAACCAAACTCGCCCGAACAACTGCCCGAATATGCGGCCCTGGTTCGCAAGTTCAAGCCAGAGGCGATGAACCTTGCCTATGTCGAATATGATTTCCCGGCGCCTAACGGCATGGGGCCGTGGAGTGCGGTGGAAGATCGCGATGGAATGATCTGGATCCCCTATTACGGGCGCGGCAACGAAGTCGTGCGCCTCAATCCGGACACCGGCGCGATGGAGCATTTCAAGCTGCCATTCGCTAAAACAGCAGGAATCCATTCTGTCATTCCATCTGCCGATGGGACTGTCTGGTTTGTCGAGACTGCCATGGGCAAGATTGCCAAGCTCGACCCGAAAACAAAGGAAATCACCGAATACCAGAATCCGCCCTTGGCAAACGGCAAGCGCACTGGAGCCCATACGATTCGCGTTGATGAACGTGGTCTCGTCTGGGTAAGCGGCGGTCCCGCCATCTCCATGTTCGACCCCAAGACGAACGAGTTCCGCCACTTCGAACTTGGCGGCACATATGGGAACACGGCTGGCAAGAACGGCGACCAGTGGTTCACCTCCTTCGTCGCCGATGGTCCCATTGGCCGCATCTCAAAAGACGCCGTGCTGACGAAATTTCAGCCGCCGACCAATGGAAAGCCACAGCGGCTTGAAGTCGACAAGGACGGGGTGGTCTGGTTCACCGAGCGGCAGGGTAACAAGATGGGCCGCCTCGACCCGGAGACGGGAAGCTTCAAGGAATATCCCCTGCCCGGCCCCGAGGCGAGCCCCTATGCCATAGGCATCGATCGCGACAACATGGTCTGGTATTCGTCACACGAGCAGGACACCATGAACCGTTTCGATCCGAAGACCGGACAGGTGACGGAATATCCCTATCCGCACTCGGAAATTTCCATGCGCGAGTTCTTCCTCGATAAAAAGGGTCGCATGTGGTACGCGAGCTCGGCCAATAACAAGGTCGGATATTTCTATTATAATAATCCGCCTGCTGAGACCAAATAGCATCAGCTTCAAAATCACATGCGCCAACAAGGGTCCGGATCTCCGGACCCTTTTCTTCAGGTGGCTTTGGGCAGCAGCTTCACGTAGCGCATGTCGATGAGCTTGCTGGCATCCACATTTCCTTCAAGCAGGCCCTGCGCCTTGTACCAAGTTATCTGCCGCAGGATATCGGGCCCGTCGAGACGTGCCTCACGGTCCACATAGCTGATACCGGCGCGAAGCAATTCGGCTGGTTGATCCAGATCCCTGGATAGCTGGGCAAGAACGGCATCAGCGGTTGGACCATCGCGGCGACTGCCGTCCGCAGCGATAAACGCATCGGCAAAATCAACCATCCCTCGGCGATAGGCCCGCAGAAATCTCTGGACTTGCTCGACCCGATTGTCTGCGACAGCAGCTGATGTATAGGCAGCACCCAATTGCCATGGGGATTCATCACCCACCCAGCCTATGAGCTTTCCTTGATTGTTGCGCGTCAGGGAAAGCGCAAACGTCGACGGCGTGATGGCCGCATCAATCCGGTTACTTGCAATCGTGGCAACGATATTTGGATTGGTCTTCAGACTCTGGACATCCACTTTCGACATTGGAATGCCGAACTTGTCGGCAAGCAGGCCAACACAATAATGGGGAGCAGACCCAAGCGTCGAGATGCCAACCGATCTTCCCGCCATATCGCGGTAGGCGCGAAAACCCTTTTCCCAAGCTTCAATCGAAACAACGAAGCCATTGTTTGGAAAACCCTTGTTGTCCCGGGCCTGCGCCGCAATGATGCGCATCACGCCCTGTGCCGCGAGATTGTAAAAGCCGACCGCCAGGCTGGTGGCTCCAAAATCGAGCTCTCCGGAAGCCAAGGAGACAGCGATCGGCTGGGCTGTGTCGAATTTGATGATTTCAGCGTCGAGACCTTCTGCGGCAAAATACCCTCGCGCTGCAGCAAGATACATCGGGCCGGATCCGGATGTCGGCAGGACACCGATCTTGATCTTGTCACGGCTCTGAGCGCGCAAGATCCCTGGGCACGCCAGCATCACACCGGCACCAAGTAAAGCTGATCGACGATCGAGGGTCATGAGCTCCTCCCTGACGGTTATTATTCCCGTCAGAATGATCACTTGCGACTGACCATGCAAGCCCCATCAAGCTCACGAACATGAGACGAGTCGGCGTCAGGTTGGCTGTTAAGTTGCGCATCATCAGCCGACGGCTTATCAACCCAGAGTGGTACTCAGCACGACCTTGCATATTACTTTGCCAAGTCAGGCCTTCTTTTTTGCTGACAATCCGGTTGTTTTTCAATTACGCGCCAAAAGCATTTTAATCAAGAATCAACGCTGAGCCGACGCTAGAACAGCGCCGCTTGCACCCTTCATTGAATCGATGCTGTCATCACCGCAGCGCAGATATGAAGATCCGCTGCGGGTGAAAATTCAGACGAAGCCAATGTTTTGCACCGGGTAGTTTCCGATATTCGGAAGCACCATATTCAGATTGCTCCCCGTCACACCGAACCAGTTTGCAAGCGTCGCGGCATATTGATCAACGGAGATTGTCGGAATCAGGCGTCCCTGCCCGACGTCGTCTGGACCATTGTTGGCGACGACCGGCGGAGTCCCATAGAAACGGCCTCCGTTGACCTGTCCACCCATGACAAAGTGGTGACTTCCCCACCCATGATCGCTTCCGTCGTTGTTCGCGGTGAGGGCACGTCCGAAATCAGAACCAGTAAATGTCACAACATTGGAGTCGAGACCCAGCTCGACGGTCGTGTCATAAAAAGCCTTCATGGCATCGCTGAGGTTCTGCAATAAAAGCGGATGCAAGGTATCAAGCCCGTCATGGGTATCAAAGCGGCTGGTCGATACGAAGAAAACTTGCCTTTTCATTCCTAACTTGCTGCTGACAGAAATGATCTTCGCCACTTCCTGAAGCTGCGCGCCCAAGGAACTCTGATTATCAACGGCCTTCGGAAACACCGTGGTTGTCACCGGCGCACTGGCAAGCGCCGTCGTCAGGCCGTCAAAAATGGAGAGGGCACGAGAGGAGACCTTTGTAAGCTCGGTTTCCAGCACATGATTGACTGGCTGGCTGATCAAAGTTTTCAATAAAGCGGCTGCAGTGGCCGATCCCTGCAGGAAATTGCGAGAATTAAGGCCAATCGCGCCGCCAGGCGACACGGCATATTGAACAACGCTCTGGCCGGTCAGGAACACTGCATTCCCTGATGCATTCATGCAGGTCAGAGTTGAGAGGCCATTGCTTGAAGCCGCAAGATCTCCGATCAGCCCCCCCCAACCGGTGGTGGAACCTTCAGCATGGGAGGATTGCCAGAAACTCTGCTGATCGTTGTGCGAAAAGAGTTTGGGCGGAAGGCGAACAGAATTGCTCTGATATTGTGCCTTTGTCGTCGGCTGGATCAGCGTACCCACATTCAGAATGACTGCCATTTTTCCAGCGTCGAACACAGGCTTGAAAGGTGATAACTCCGATGCAAGTGCATACTGCCGCCCCCCACTCAGTGGCGCTTTTGGCGTCAACGTCGTGGCCGTCAGAGAGTTCAGCGAGTAGGCAAGAGTTGGTCGCTGACTGCTGTAAGCACTATAGCCAGTCGAATCGACAGGAATGAGTGTATTGGCATAGTCGTTCCCTCCGTAGAGGAAGACACAGACAAGCGCCTTATAGTCCGTTGCCGTGGCGGCGGCGGCTTCGCCGATGGCTGCGAGATCAACGACGAATGGGGCAGCCGTGCCAGCCAGGGAAAGAGCCGAGGCGCGCTGCAGAAAGGCCCTGCGGGACGTTTTGAGTGTCATGGCCCGATCCTACTTGAGAATGAGATATTCAGGTGCAGCCATCACCAGAAGGATGGCGGCATTGACCTTCTTGGCGATGAGGGCAGCCGATGAAACCGACATCGTGTCCAGGGCCGTCTTGATAGCAGCAATTGTCGTGGCGCTAATTTGGTTGGCTGCGAGAACGAGGTTGAGCTCATCCAGAAGCGCTTGCGTGTTGCCGGCCAGGGAAAGAAGCGCGCTGTAGTCCGGCTTAGCTTCTCCAGCACCATTGGTGATGAGAGATTCCATGTAGTTCAGATATGCGATGTTCGAAGCTTCATTCACCAGTTGGAATTCCGGAGCAATGATTCCCTGGGTCCCAGGAATCTCATATCCAGGCCTGAAGAAATTGAACACGCTGGGGGATCTGCCTGGGCTCTCGGCAAGCCTGCTGAAGCTGCTGCTTGTATCACCGAATGGCCATAAATTGGTTGGCGAAGTCACGTTAAAGGCGCGGGCCCATTGTGTGAGCCGAATGACAGGTTCGCGCAGCTTGCCCGATACCGTTGTATTTGGCGTCGGATCAGCCCGCGCTTCGGGATCCAACAGAATAGCCTTGATCACGGATTTCATATCACCGCGAACGCCACTCCCGTTATTCGCGAAAACTGCCGCGACACGGCTAATATAATCAGGGCTTGGATTGCTGGTCACCAACCGCTTGATCAATTGCTGGCTGATAAATGGCGGTACATTCTTGTGAGCGAATACGATATCAAGCGCCAGCTTGCGGCAGGTATAGGCATCAATATTGGCGGGAATGGTCGTGCCGAGAAATCTCTTACTTCCCGTCTCGTACTGGGAAGCAATATTCGTCAGCGGGAGGCGGAGGCGATCGGGCGTCGTCCCGTTATTATTTGCGTAGGTCCATCCTGTCCAGACGCGAGCCGCACTGCTGACATCGGCTTGCGTATAGGTCTCAATTGGATTTCCCGTCATGTTCAGGACCAGTGAACCGTCCATATTGAGTTGATACAGTCCGATCGAAAACAGCTGCATCAATTCTCGTGCGAAGTTCTCATCTGGAATCGCACCCGTTACCGAGTTGGCCTTTTGATTGTTATTGAATGTCAAGAACACGGCCATCGCCGCATTATCGGCAATACCGCCGAGAATGTTGCGGTAATTTCCAAAGGCATTGTCCCACAGCACATCCAGATAGGCGGCGACCAGATTTGATCGCCATTGTACTGGCGTGCCATCGATACTCACGACAAGCAAATCGAGGAGTGCAAGCCCAACGCGCTGCCTCAGCTGATCTTTCGAGCTGATCAGTTGGCTCCACACCATTGGCTCAAAGCCGTTGGTCGAGTTGATGTTGGCTGCAACATTGTACCCATTGTCTGCCAGAAAGTTCCAGAACCGGGAGGCCCTCGGAAGTGAGAACTGGTCAGACAACCAGACATCTGGCGACGATTGAGCAAGCGCAACGATGTCAGCCTTGCTGGCTCCCATGGTCGCCTGAGCCAGAAACCGGGATGCCTGGGCTGCGGTCATCGACATCGTCACCTCCCGTTCGAACGGTACGATTTTACATAAATCAGGAACTTGTCATGAGCCTGACCGTCAAGGGCCAAGTATGGATTGAAATCGCTTTTTGGGGTCGCTTTTTTTGACCGTTAGATCGGACATTCTGTTGTTCTCAAGACAGCACGATTGCCAATTTCGCGACGTGTCGCAGGACCTTGGGCAAAGTAGCCACCAGCCCTTAATTTTGGGCTGAAAATTTATAAGGTAATCTTTGCAACATCCCCCGGTCCGCCGCTCGCTTGAGGAGCGTTGCTTGGCCATCGGGGATTGGTTGAAGATTGCGATGCCAAGCGACTTCGACATGGCAGGCTCGCCGAGCGGGCCACCTGCAGCTCAGGTGACTCACTCCATATGCCATTGAAATGGTTGGTGAGCGCGATGGGATTCGAACCCATGACCCTCTGATTAAAAGTCAGATGCTCTACCGGCTGAGCTACGCGCTCCCGTAAGGGGTGCTGTTGAGTAGCCGCCCCGCCCCACCGGGTCAATAGCACCCCTCCTCAGGGGGCGACGGTTATTTCCATGATGTCATAGCCAAGAGCCGGGTTGAAATTCTTCGGGATCAGGTAACTCGCTGTCCCTTTCATGCCCGTCCGGAGCTTCGTGCGGTCTGCGACCCCCTCGATGTTGGTATCGGAGGCAACCCGCAGGCGCAGGTCCTTGCCGTCGTCGGTGCGGAAGCCAAAGTAGCGACCGTCCTCCTTGATCTCGCCCAGGGTTCCCTTGGCGCTGGCCTCGACGAGCTCCACTTTCTGCGGGCCCTGCCCGTTGAGTTCCCTGTGGATGGTCTCCGCCATCCATTCGAAATGGGAGCCGCGGTCCCATCCCTTGAATTCGTTCATATTGAAGTCCTTGATGATGGCAGGCAGGTCCATGCCCTTTTCCATCATCACCCGCACTTTCTGCCGGCCGAGGAGCAGGTAATCGACCATGGCCTGCAGGTCACGGATGTCTCCAACCGGCCCATGGGCGGGCACTACGATCTTCGGCTTCAGGGCGAGATAGGCCTCAAGCTGTTTCAGCATGCCAACCGTCGTGCCATGGCTGTAATCCGGGCGGATATCGGGGTGGCGGTCCTTGTAGCCAGCGAAGGAGGCATGCATCACGCCGCTGTCGGGCAGCCACACCGCCACATCGCCCGGATTGTACGTGTCGTCCACATAGATCAGTTCGATCCGCTTGCCGCCGAGATTGAGGGTCATGCGATCCGAGAAACTCATCATCATGTCGCTGGGCTTCAGCTTGTCCAATGACGCCGTTCGCTCAGGGAAGCGCTTGCGCCAGGACTTGATCTGAAACGGCTGCATGGCCGCCAGATCCTTCGCCACGCGGTCATGGACCAGAAGCGTCGCCCCAGGTTGAAAATAGGGAGAGCCGCCGAAGTGGTCGCCATGGTTCTGCGTGATCACGATCCAGCGCACGGGCTGGTCCGTGACACTTTTGATCTTTTCGGCGAGGTCGCGCGTATCAGGCTGGTTATTGCCCGTATCGACGAGGACAACACCCTGATTGGTCACGACAACCATGGCATTGGCGTCATTCAGCTTGCCCACATAGGCATAGACGTCGTCAGCCAGCTTGCGGAACTCGGCCTTCTCGCCCGTGATGGCGTGGGCGGCGGCGGTCCCTGCCAGCACCATGAGCCCCATGGCAAGGATCCGGTTGAGCAGTCGCATGGCAAACCTCCCTCAGGGCCCCTTGGCCTTGCTTTTGGGGTGAGCCTAGGAGGCGGAAGCCTGCCTGTCCAGAACGCCCATCCCTCGGCGAATTGCGGGGCAGCGGCTGAGCATGTTAGTTGCGCGGGTATGGCATCGGATGGCCATGCGGCAGGGAGGGAACGGATGGCGAGTACCGAGACTGCCGCGCCAGCAAAGGCCGCATCGCCCTTCTGGACCTTCTCCCTGCGCCTCTATGGACGCCCTGGCGTGCCGCCGGCCTGCCTCGTCCTCCAGGATGGGTCCGGCGTCCCTGTGGACGTCAATATCGTTCTCTTTTCCCTTTTCCTTGCCCGAGAGGGCCGTAGCCTTGGGATCGAGGATGCGAAGCAAATTGTCGCTCTGGCGGAGCCCTGGCGCCGCGAGGTCGTGGTGTCGCTACGCTCGGCACGCCGCGCCTTGAAGGAGCCGCCGGCCGCCTTCGACAATGACCTCACAGATACCCTGCGCCAAAAGGTCAAGGCAGTGGAGCTGGAAGCCGAGCGCCTTCAGCAGGAATGCCTCTACGCCAGTTTTCCCGCTCTCAACCTTGGTACCGCGGCATCCCCGGCCGATGCTGCCTCCCGAAATCTTGCAGCCTATGAGCAGGCCATCGGTGCCCGTTTCGATGCGGCGGCCGTTGCCACCCTGCTGGCTGCCTTTAACACCCTGAAGGATTGATCCCTTGAGCCAAGCAAAGCGCATCATTGTCGGAATCAGCGGCGCCTCAGGCGTGATCTATGGCATCCGCGCCCTGGAACTGCTCAAGGCCGCCGGCGTCGAGACCCATCTCATCGTCAGCAAGGCGGCCGAGATGACGCTGGCCTATGAGACAGATCTCAATCTCAAGGACCTGCGCGCCATCGCGGACCACTATCATCCGATGGTGGACATCGGCGCCAATATTTCCTCGGGCTCGTTCCATACGCTGGGCATGCTGGTCGTGCCTTGCTCGGTGCGCACCATGAGCGAGATCGCGACGGGCGTCACGGGCTCGCTGATGAGCCGCGCGGCTGATGTGGTGCTGAAGGAGCGCCGCCGCCTCGTGCTGGGCGTACGCGAGACTCCGCTGCACAGCGGACACCTGCGCACCATGCTGACGCTCTCGGAGATGGGGGCGGTCATCAGCCCGGTCGTGCCTGCCTTCTACAACAAGCCGAAGTCGCTCGACGATATCATCAACCACACCGTCGGGCGTATGCTCGACCTGTTCGATATCGATGTGGGTGCCGTGAAGCGCTGGAAGACGGAAGAGTGAGACGTTAGATCGTCACGTTTTCCATCGCCCACCAGATACCAGCAAAGACAATGGCAGCCACAACGGTGGTCGCGATAGCCTTCTTGATGAGCAGGGGGCTCACCGGCGCGCCCGGTTCCGTCCCCGGCACGATGGCATCTGTCTCTTCCTGCGAACGCACACCCCATGGCAGGACTGCGAAGAGGATCGTCCACCAGACAGTCAGATAAATCGCGATACCGATGGGCCAGTTCATTGCGTGATCCGCTTCAAGCCTGTTCCAGTTCGATCAGCGTGCCGTTGAAGTCCTTCGGATGAAGGAATAGCACCGGCTTGCCGTGAGCCCCGATCTTGGGCTCGCCATTGCCAAGAACCCGCGCGCCCTGGGCCTTCAGATGGTCACGCGCTGCCAAAATGTCATCCACCTCGTAGCAGATGTGATGCATGCCGCCGTCGGGATTGCGTTCTAGAAACTTGCCGATGGGCGAGTTTTCCCCCAGCGGCTCCAGCAGCTCGATCTTGGTGTTTGGCAGCTCGATGAAAACCACGTTCACGCCATGATCTGGCTGCGGGATGGGTTCGGACACCTTGGCCCCCAGCGTCCCTCGATATAGGGCGGAGGCACTGGCAGCATCGCGGACAGCGATGGCGACATGGTTCAGGCGGCCGATCATGGCGGACTCCGTGGCTCTAGACTTCCATCACAAGCACATGGACGATGGGCCTCTTGCCCCAGACGTTGCGAAGGGTGTTGCGCAAGCCCCGCTCGACCGAGCTGGCCATGGCATCCGCATCGCGTCGCTTGCCGCGCGGGAGGCTGTCGAGCACGCCAAAGAGTGCGTCATCGACCACCTCGTCCATAGGCTTGCCGTCGCGACTGCGCGCCGGCAGCCCGGTGAACACCACGTCGGGGTCTCCGGCAAGATCGCCTTTGGAATTAATGGCGATGCCAACCGAGATGATGCCTGCGAATGCGAGCTTGCTGCGCTCGTCGACCGCCTTGTCCTCGGCATCCAGCACCACATCGCCGTCCTTCATCAGGCGGCCATGCGGCACTTCGTCAATAACACCGGGCTGATCCGGCCCCAGGGCCAGCATGGCGCCGTTGCGAATCGTGAAGACATGCTCGATGCCGCGCTGGCGTGCGAATTCAGCGTGGGCGGCCAGATGCATGGGCTCACCATGAGCGGGAACGGCAATCTTTGGCCTGATCCAGTCATACATCATGGCCACCTCGCCCCGGCGCGGATGACCGGAAGCATGAACGAGCCCATCACGGTCAGTCAGCACCTTCACGCCCTGCAGGGCCAGACCGTTGAGGATCTGGTTGATGCCGCGCTCATTGCCGGGGATCGGGCGTGACGAGAAGATGACGAGATCGTCGCGGTCGAGCTTGAGATCCGGATGCTCCCCCTCGGCAATTCGCGCCATGGCCGCGCGGCTCTCACCCTGACTGCCTGTGGCCACCACCACCACGCGATTGCGCGGCAGGGTGTTGAAGGCATGCGTTGTCAGGAAGGGTGGAAACCCGTCGAAATAGCCGATTTCGCGCGCCACCTGGATGGTTCGATCCATGGCACGCCCGGCAACAATCACCGTGCGTCCCGCGGCAATGGCCGCTTCCGCCACCGAGCGCACGCGAGCAACGTTGGAGGCGAAGGTCGTGACGACAACGCGTCCCGTTGCACTTGCGATAATGTCCTTCAGCGTGGCGCCAACATCTTCCTCGGATGGGCTTTCGCCATCGCGCATGATGTTGGTGGAGTCGCAGACGAGTGCCAGAACGCCTTCATCGCCAATGGCACGCAGGCGGGCTTCATCTGTCGGCAGGCCAATGACAGGACGCGCGTCGCGCTTCCAGTCGCCCGTGTGCAAAACAGTGCCCGCCGGCGTGCGAATCGCCAGCGCATTGCTCTCCGGGATCGAATGAGAGACGGGCACGAATTCGATGTCGAAAGGCCCGAGCTGAATCCGCGAGCCCTGAGCCACGACTTTCAGGTCGACCTTGGGTGCGCCCGGCTCCGACAGGCGACGCGTCTCCAGCAGACCTGCTGCGAAGGGCGTGGCGTAAATCGGGCAGCCAATGCGCGACCACATGTCGGCGATGGCACCCACATGATCCTCATGGGCATGGGTGATGATCAGGCCCAGCAGGTCCTTGCGAATGCGTTCCGCAAAGGCGAGGTCCGGCATGAGCAGATCGATGCCCGGAAGATCCGGCCCGGCAAAAGCAAGACCCAGATCGATCAGGATCCATTTGCGTCGATGCGAGGGCCCGAAACCATAGAGCGCCGCGTTCATGCCGATTTCGTCCAGCCCTCCGAGCGGCACGAAAACCAGTTCATCCTTGCCGGATACCATTCAATCCCGCCCCTACGCGCCCTGCAGCGCTGTTGTCTTGGTCAGAAAGACATCGCCCGCCTCAATGGCAACGCGACCCTCTGGAGTTTCAAGTTCGAGCCTACCCTGTGCGTCCAATGTCCGAAAGAGACCCCTCAGTCGTCCACGGGGGGTCGCGACCTCAATGACCTCACCAAGCCCGGCAGCATGATCAAGCCATGCGGCCCTGATCGTCGCAAATTCGCGCCCGCGGTCCCAGCGTTCAAGCCAGAGCGCCAGCGTTTGCGAAAGGGCTGCAAAGATCCGAGCAGCATCTGCGTCAAACCCGCTCCGCTGAAGGTCAGTGGCCGGATAGGACAGACCATCGGGATGGGCGACACAATTGATGCCAATGCCGGCAACGCAGGCACTCACGCCCTGAACCTGCGCCGCCTCGAGCAAAATGCCGGAAAGCTTGGCGCCATCAAGCAGGGCGTCATTGGGCCATTTGAGACGGATGCGATCACCGGCAAGTGCGCCCAGCGCCTCCGCGATCGCCACACCGCAGACAAAGCCAAGCTGCGGCAGAACTTCAGCAGGAGCGGGGTCAATCAGCAGAAGCGAGGCGTGCAGATTGCCGGGCGGAGAAACCCAACTGCGGCCAAGCCGACCACGACCTGCGCTTTGTTCGCCGGCCGTGATCCAGAGTTTTCCCGGATCACCTTCACGCGCGCGCCGCATGGCCTCATCATTGGTCGAGGCCAGCGCGCCATAGGATTCAATCCGATAGCCGCGCGCGCGGGCTTCCGCGGCCAGTTGCACGTCAGAACAGCGACTTCGCCGCGGCGCCCGCAGCTGTCACCAGCGCAGCCGGCGCGAAGGAGAAGAGAATGACCGCGAGGCTGGCGACAACCAGAACCGCTGTCACGGCGGGGCTCGCGTCTTCGAAGGCCGCAGCCGGCTCATCGAAATACATCACTTTCACGATACGCAGATAATAGAAGCAGGCTACGACGCTTGACAGCATGCCGAGCACGGCGAGCGGATAGAGATGCGCCTGGATGGCTGCGTTGAACACGTACCACTTGGCGAAGAAGCCGGCGAGCGGTGGAATGCCCGCGAGCGAGAACATCATGGCCGCAAGAAAGAAGGCCATTTTGCCGCGCGTGCGCGACAGGCCGGCAAGATCTGAGATCTTCTCGACATAGGTATTGCCGACGCGCATCGACAGGACGGCGGCAAAGGTGCCCAGCGTCATGGCGAGATAGATGGCCATATAGACCAGCACGCCCTGGGCACCCTGCTCTGTTCCCGCAGCAAGGCCGACCAGAGCAAAACCCATATGGCCGATGGAGGAATAGGCCAGAAGGCGCTTGATGTTGGTCTGCCCGATGGCAGCAAAGGAGCCGATCGCCATGGACAGGATCGAGATGAAGACGACGATCTGCTGCCACTGGGACGTGATGCCGGGGAAGGCCGTCATCACGACGCGAACCGTGATTCCGGCCGCGGCCATCTTCACAGCCGAGGCGAAGAACGTGGTGACCGGGGTTGGGGCACCTTCATAGACGTCTGGCGTCCACATATGGAAAGGGGCAACCGACATCTTGAAGGCAAGCCCAGCCATCATGAACACGAGGCCGAAGACAACGCCAATGCTCGCCTTGCCCTGAATGGCAGCAGCAATCCCCGTGAAGGACATGGTGCCAGAAAAGCCATAGATCAGTGACGATCCGTAGAGCAGCATGCCCGATGACAGGGCACCGAGCGCAAAATACTTCAGGCCAGCTTCCGAGGCCTTCACATCGTTGCGGTGGAAGGCTGCGATGACATAGAGCGCAAGGCTCATGAGTTCGAGGCCGAGATAGAGCGCGATCAGGTTCTGGGCTGAGATCAGCATGAGCATGCCGAGCGTGGCGATGACAATCAGGACCGGGAACTCGAAGAGGTCGATATCCTTGCGGCGCATGTAATCGAGCGACAGAATCAGCGTCACGATGGAGCCGACCAGCGCGAGCCCCTTCATGAAGCGGCCGAAGGCGTCATCGATGAAGGCTCCGTCCCACACGAGAGCCTTGGGACCGACACCCACGAAGAGCAGCAGGAAGGCCACGCCCAGCAGCGCAATGGCGCATTCGCTGATGATCCAGTCCCGGCCGCCCTTGGCCCGGAAGACACCCAGCATCAGCAGCACGAGGGCGCCGACCGCGAGGACGGCTTCCGGCAGGCTGTGGGCGAGCGCGAAGGAGAAAGGAGTCATTGCCTGATGTCCTCAGTGCAGCGCGAGGGCTGCAGTCTTCGTCGCGGCGAGCGCGGCGTCGTAGCCCTTGATGAGTTGATCGACCGAAGCAGCGCAGGCATCCAGAATCGGACCGGGATGAACGCCGTAGTAGATGGTCAGTAGCGCCAGCGGCAGCAGCAGCACCACTTCACGTGGGCTGAGATCTGCCATTTCCATCAGGCTCGGTTTATCCAGCACGCCGAAGATGATGCGGCGATAGAGATAGAGCGCATAGGCCGCCGACAGAATGACGCCGGAGGTCGCGAAGAACGCCACCCATGTATTGGCCGTGAAGGTGCCAAGCAGGGTCAGGAATTCGCCGACAAAGCCCGATGTGCCCGGAAGGCCAACATTGGCCATGGTGAAGAGCATCAAGGCGACGGCATAGAGCGGCATGCGCTTCACAAGACCGCCATAGGCGGCAATCTCACGTGTATGCAACCGGTCGTAGACGACGCCGACGCAAAGGAAGAGCGCGCCAGATACGAGGCCGTGGGAAACCATCTGGAAGATGGCACCCTGCACACCCTGCGGGTTCATGGAGAAGAGGCCCATGGTCACGAAGCCCATGTGGGCAACGGACGAATAGGCAATCAGCTTCTTCATGTCTTCCTGCACCAGCGCGACCAGCGAGGTGTAAACGATGGCGATCACAGAGAGTGTCCACACGAGCGGCGCAAAGTATTGCGACGCATCGGGGAACATGGGCAGCGAGAACCGGATGAAGCCGTAGCCGCCCATCTTCAGAAGGATGCCTGCGAGGATGACCGAGCCAGCTGTTGGCGCTTCCACGTGCGCGTCAGGCAGCCAGGTGTGCACCGGCCACATGGGCATCTTCACCGCGAAGGAGGCGAAGAAGGCCAGCCAAAGCCACTTCTGCATGGAAGCCGGGAAGCTCGTCTTCAGCAGCACGGTAATATCGGTCGTGCCGGCGATGCCATACATCGCCATGATGGCGAGCAGCATCAGCAGCGAGCCGATCAGCGTATAGAGGAAGAACTTGAAGCTCGCATAGATCCGGCGCTTGCCACCCCACACGCCGATGATGAGGAACATCGGAATGAGGCCGCCCTCGAAGAAGAGGTAGAACAACACGAGATCAAGCGCGCTGAACACGCCGATCATCAGCGTTTCAAGCACGAGGAAGGCGACGAAATATTCCTTCACGCGCGTCTGGATCGTTTCCCACGACGCGAGAATGCAGAAGGGCATCAGGAAGGTCGTCAGCAGGACGAAAGGCATGGACATGCCATCGACGCCAAGCTTGTAGACGAGGCCACTGCCCGCCCAGCTCATAGATTCCACGAGCTGGAAAGCCGAAGAGGCCGTGTCGAACTGCTTCCATGCCCACAGCGAGAGCAGGAACGTAACAATGGTCGTGCCGAGCGCTGCCCAGCGAACGTTGTTGCGGGTCGCCTCGTCATCGCCCCGTTGCAGCAGGATGAAGGCCGCGCCGACAAGCGGCAGGACGATGAGGCCGGAGAGAATACCGAAGCCGAACATCAGTGCACCCCTCCAACGAGGTACCAGGTGGTGAGCGCCGCAAGGCCGATGAGCATCGCAAAGGCGTAGTGATAGAGGTAGCCGGTCTGCAAGCGAACGACGCGGTTGGTGATGTCGATCACCCTTGCCGAAATGCCGTCAGGCCCCATGCCGTCGATGATGCGTCCATCACCGCCCTTCCAGAACAGGCGGCCGAGCCAGAAGGCCGGGCGCACGAAGATCAGGTCATAGAGCTCGTCGAAGTACCACTTGTTGAGCAGGAAGCGATACAGCAGCGGATTGGAGTCGGCGATGGCCTTGGCCGAACCCGGACGGGCCACATAGATCAGATAGGCCAGCGCGAAGCCAAGCACCATCATGATCGTTGGCACATAGCCAACGATATGCGGGATCTCATGCATCTCATGCAGGATATGGTTGTGCTCGCCTGTGAAGATCGAGCCCTTCCAGAATTCCTCATTTTCGTGACCATAAAAGTGATCCCCGAATGTGAAGCCTGCGGCAATGGCACCAAGCGCTAGGAGCCCAAGCGGGATCAACATGACGAGCGGAGATTCATGCGGCACGTGGGCGTGGCCATGGCCGTGGTCGTCATGACCATGGGCATGTTCGTCATGGCCGTGCGCATCGTGGCCCTGGGCAGCGCGGGTGCCATAGAAGGTCATGAAAACCAGACGCCATGAATAGAAGCTGGTCAGGCCAGCTGCGATGACGGTCATCAGGAAACCATAAAGCGCCGCGCTCGAATGAGCGGAAGCGGCAAAGGCTGCCTCGATGATGGCATCCTTGGAATAATATCCCGCCGTGAAGGGAAAGCCCGTCAGCGCCAGCGTGCCGATGGTCATCATCCAGAAGGTAAAGGGAATTTCCTTCCGCAGGCCACCCATGTTTCGCATGTCCTGCTCGTGATGCATCGCGTGGATGACAGAGCCGGCGCCCAGGAACAGAAGGGCCTTGAAGAAAGCGTGCGTGAAGAGGTGGAAGATCGCGAGCGAATAGCCGCCCACACCGAGCGCCACGAACATGTAGCCAAGCTGCGAGCAGGTCGAATAGGCTATGACGCGCTTGATATCGTTCTGAACGAGGCCAACGGTCGCGGCGAAGATGGCCGTCGTTGCACCCACAATGGTCACGACGGTGAGAGCAGCCGGGGCCTGCTCGAACAGCGGCGACAGGCGCGCCACCATGAAGACGCCGGCGGTGACCATGGTCGCCGCATGAATGAGGGCCGAGACCGGGGTCGGGCCTTCCATCGCGTCGGGCAGCCATGTGTGCAGCAGGAACTGCGCCGACTTGCCCATCGCACCCATGAAGAGAAGCAGGCAGGCCACCGTCATGGCATCTGCGTCGAGGCCGAAGATATGAAGCGGCTTGTTGGCCAGACCAGGTGCCGCTGCGAAGATCGCATCGAAGGTGATGGAGCCCGTCAGTGCAAAGACGAGGAAGATGCCAAGGGCAAAGCCGAAGTCGCCGACGCGGTTGACCACGAAGGCCTTGATCGCCGCCGCATTGGCCGAGGGCTTCTCGTACCAGAAGCCGATCAGGAGGTAAGAGGCAAGACCCACGCCTTCCCAGCCAAAGAACATCTGCGCAAGATTGTCTGCCGTCACCAGCATGAGCATGGCGAAGGTAAACAGCGACAGATAGCCGAAGAAGCGCGAACGGCTCGGATCTTCGTGCATGTAGCCGATCGAATAGAGATGCACGAGCGAGGAGACCGAGGTCACCACGATCAGCATGACTGACGTCAGCGTATCGACCCGCAGGGCCCAGTCGATCTTGAGGCCCCCGGACTGGATCCAGGTGGAGATCACCGGAACGCTCAGCGGCGCATGTCCATAGCCCACCTGGAAGAAAGTCACCCACGAGAAGATCGCAGCGACGAACAAGAGGCTCGTGGTGATCAGCTCTGAGGGGCGAGCGCCCAATTGCCGGCCGAAAATGCCAGCAATCAAAAAGCCGAGGAGCGGAAGGAAGACGATCGCGGTATACATCGCCGCTCAGCCCTTCATCATGTTGATGTCGTCAACCGCGATGGAGCCGCGGTTACGGTAATAGGTGACAAGGATCGCGAGGCCGATCGCAGCTTCCGCCGCGGCCACGGTCAGGATGAACAGCGAGAACACCTGCCCGGTCAGGTCCCCAAGAAAGCTCGAGAAGGCCACCAGATTGATGTTCACGGAGAGCAGGATGAGCTCCACCGACATCAGGATGATGATGATGTTCTTGCGGTTCACGATGATGCCCGCGACCCCGATGGTGAACAGGATCGCCGCGACGGTGAGATAGTGAGTGAGGCCGATTTCCATGGTCTTGTTCCTCACACGCCCGCCCGCGAGGGCGCCTTGACGATGTCGATAGCATCCTTGCGGGTGCGCGCATTCTGGTCGGCAATGACCTGCCGCTTGACGTCCGGCTTATGGCTGAGCGTC
The DNA here is from genome assembly GCA_903889985.1 of uncultured Hyphomicrobiales bacterium. GTDB lineage: Bacteria > Pseudomonadota > Alphaproteobacteria > Rhizobiales > Beijerinckiaceae > Terripilifer. The sequence goes on from CAISZN010000160.1 coordinate 24,399, forward strand.
AGCACGATGGCGCCGATCATGGCAGTCAGCAGCACCATGCCCGCAGCCTGGAAAAGGTAGAAATACTTGGTGTAGAGAACGAGGCCCAGTGCCGCCGTATTCGACACGCCCGCCTGGATCGGCGCACCACCGGTCATGACAGCTGCGGGAGCCTGCACCCAGCCAGTCACGACCAGGATCATCTCGATCGCCACCACAACACCGATCAGCGCGCCAATCATGGCGTTCTGGCGGAAGCCCTGGCGCAGCTCTGTGAAATCCACATCGAGCATCATCACCACGAAGAGGAAGAGCACCGCGACCGCTCCCACATAGACAACCACCAGGATCATCGCGAGGAACTCGGCGCCCAGCAGCACGAAGAGCCCGGCCGCATTGACGAAGGCCAGGATCAGGAAGAGCACCGAGTGAACCGGATTGCGCGCGAAGATGACCATCGTCGCCGACGCGATCGTCAGGATCGAGAAGAGATAGAAGAAGGCGGCGGCCACGGTCATCGGTTCGGTCCTCGTCTCGGGCACCCTTCCGGGCGGAAGGGGTTGGAGCCCTAAGGGCTCCGGCAGGCGTCAGCGGTAGGGCGCATCCATCGCAATGTTGCGGGCGATTTCACGCTCCCAGCGCGCACCGTTCTCCAGCAGGCGCTGCTTGTCGTAGTAGAGCTCTTCACGGGTCTCGACGGCGAAGTCCTGGTTGGGACCCTCGACAATGGCATCGACCGGGCAGGCCTCCTGGCACAGCCCGCAATAGATGCACTTCACCATGTCGATATCGTAGCGCGTGGTGCGGCGGGTGCCGTCGTTTCGGCGCGGGCCGGCCTCGATGGTAATGGCCTGCGCCGGGCAGATGGCTTCGCAGAGCTTGCAGGCGATGCAGCGCTCTTCCCCATTGGGGTAGCGGCGCAGGGCATGCTCACCCCGGAACCGCGGCGAGATCGGATTCTTCTCGTGCGGGAAGTTGATGGTGGCCTTCGGCTTGAAGAAATAGCGCATCGAGAGCGCGAAGGCTCCGACGAATTCCTTCAGGAAGAGGGCCTTGGCGGCCTGGTCGAGTTTCATCTGACGGATCCCATCTCAGGGCCGAGGGTTGAACCAATGAAGTAGCCGAGAGCCGGGAGGGCGATGAAGCCCGAGCCCAGCAACGCCAGCTTGATGCCACGCAGGCGACGGCGCACGACAGCGAGCCCGGCAAGCTCATCGCCCTGCCCTGCCTCCACGGAGAGCGCGCGCGAAATCATCCGCAGCACGATCACATATTCGGCCAGACCAAGGGCAAGTCCCGCAAGGGCGCCGTTGAGTGCGCTGTTGCTTGCCATCAGCGCCACCCTGCGGCTTGTGCGATCTGCAGCACACTTGCCACGAGAACAACCATGACAAGAGAGATCGGGAGGAAGACCTTCCAGCCAAGGCGCATCAGCTGGTCATAGCGATAGCGCGGCACGAAGGCCTTCACCATGGCGAACATGAAGAAGACTGCGGTCGCCTTGAAGACGAACCACACAACGCCCGGCACCCAGGTGAAGGGCGCAAAGGGGATCGGGGAGAGCCAGCCGCCAAGGAACAGGATCGTCGTCAGCGAGCACATGGTGACGATGGCCACATATTCGCCGAGCATGAACATCATGTAGGGGGTCGAGGAATATTCGACCATGAAGCCCGCCACGAGTTCCGATTCCGCTTCGACGAGATCGAAGGGCGGGCGGTTGGTCTCGGCGAGCGCCGAGATGAAGAAGATGATGAACATCGGGAAGAGCGGCAGCCAGTACCAGCCGAAGATGCCGAGGTTCGAGTCCTGCGCGCGCACGATGTCGGTCAGGTTCAGCGAGCCTGCGCAGAGCAGAACCGTGATGATCACGAAGCCGATAGAGACTTCATAGGACACCATCTGCGCCGCCGAGCGGAGCGCCGACAGGAAGGGATACTTCGAGTTCGACGCCCAGCCGCCCATGATGACGCCATAGACGCCAAGAGAGGAGATGGCGAAAACGTAGAGGATGCCCACGTTCAGATTGGCGACCGCCCAGCCATCAGCAACCGGCACCACCGCCCAGGCCGAGAGCGCCAGCATGCCGGTGATGAAGGGCGCCAGCAGGAAGACACCCTTGTTGGCGCCTGCCGGGATGATCGGCTCCTTGAGGACGAACTTGATCATGTCCGCGAAGGACTGCAGGAGGCCCCATGGACCCACCACGTTGGGACCACGACGCAGCTGCACCGCCGCCCAGATCTTGCGATCGGCATAGAGGACATAGGCGACATAGATCAGCAGCACAGCAATCAGGAGAAAGCTTTTGCCGATCAGGAGAAGAAGGGGGAGGACCCAGCCGTCAAGCATCGTCTCGTGTCCTATTCCGCAGCCTGTTGCACTCGGCCCTTGGCCAGAGCGGAGCATTCCGCCATGACCGCCGAGGCGCGTGCGATCGGGTTCGTCAGATAGAAATCCTGCACGGCGTTGATGAAGGGCGCATGCCCCATCGTGCCAGCCGGCAGGTTCGACGCATCGCCTGCCACCACATCGTCGATGCGGGCCATATGCGGATAGGCCTCATAGAGGCGCGCCCGCAAGGCGGTGAGACTGTCAAAGGACAGGCGCTTGCCAAGCACGTCGGACAGAGCGCGCAGGATCGCCCATTCCTCGCGCGCGTCCCCCGGCGGGAAAGCAGCGCGGTCGCACATCTGCACACGGCCCTCCGTGTTCACAAAGGTGCCGGACTTTTCCGTATAGGCCGCGCCCGGCAGGATCACGTCAGCGCGATGCGCCCCGCGATCACCATGACTGCCGATGTAGACCACGAAGGGGCCAGACGCGATGTCGATCTCGTCTGCGCCGAGATTGAACAGAACATCGACGCCGCCCTTGGCCATGGCTGCAGCATCAAGACCGCCCTCACCCGGCACAAAGCCGATATCGAGACCGCCAACGCGGGCCGCAGCCGTATGCAGCACATTGAAGGTGCCGCCGATCCTTGCCGCGAGCTGGGCTGCCTGAGCGAGAACGGCAAGACCGTCCTCGCGGGCGAGCGCCCCCTGCCCTACGATGATCATGGGCTTGGCACCCCATGCGAACTGACGGTTGCCGGCATCCGCCAGCGTATCGGGGCCTGCACCCCAGTAGTCATAGCTGAAGGTGAGATCGACCTTTTCGCCGATCATGGCGATGGGGAAATCATTGCGCAGCCAGCGCTTGCGGATGCGCGCATTGAGTACGGGCGCTTCGCGGCGCGGATTCGAGCCGACGATCAGCAGTGACGTCGCTGTGTCGATGCCAGCGATGCCTGCGTAAAACAGGTAGCTCGAGCGGCCATAGCGGGGATCAAGCTTTGTACCATCCTGACGGCTGTCGAGGTTGGCAGAACCCAGTGAAGTGATGAGCGACTTGAGCGCAAACAATTCCTCGACGCTCGGCAAATCGCCAGCGATGGCACCGATGCGGCTGCCCTGCGTGCCCTTCACCTTTGCGGCGATGGCTGCAAAGGATTCCTGCCAGCTGGCAGGGCGCAGGCGGCCGTTCTCGCGCACGAAGGGGCGATCGAGACGCTGGGTCTTGAGACCATCAACAATCTGGCGCGCCTTGTCGGAGATCCACTCCTCGTTCACGAGGTCATTGTTGCGCGGCAGGATGCGCATGACTTCGCGGCCACGCGTGTCGATGCGAATGTTGGAACCCAGCGCGTCCATTACATCGATGGACTGGGTCTTCTGCAGTTCCCACGGACGGGCACGGAAGCTCTGGGGCTTGGGCAGCAGTGCACCAACGGGGCACAGATCCGTCACATTTCCCTGCAGCTCGGACGTCATCGCCGTCTCGAGATAGGTTGTGATCTCCATGTCCTCGCCGCGACCGATGGCGCCCATGTCACCCGTGCCCGCCACTTCCGCGGTGAAGCGGACGCAGCGCGTGCAGTGGATGCAGCGGTTCATCGAGGTCTTGACCAGCGGACCGATGTACTTGTCCTCGACCGCACGCTTGCTCTCGCCATAGCGCGACGAGTCCACGCCATAGCCCATGGCCTGATCCTGCAGGTCGCATTCGCCGCCCTGATCGCAGATCGGGCAATCGAGCGGATGATTGATCAGCAGGAATTCCATCACGCCTTCGCGCGCCTTCTTCACCATGGGTGAATTGGTCAGCACGACAGGCGGCTCGCCGTTGGGGCCCGGGCGCAGGTCGCGCACGGACATGGCACAGGAAGCTGAGGGCTTTGGCGGGCCGCCCTTCACCTCGACAAGGCACATGCGGCAGTTGCCGGCAATCGACAGGCGCTCATGGAAACAGAAACGCGGAATTTCCGCGCCCGCTTCCTCGCAGGCCTGAAGCAGGGTGAACTCCGGCGGGACGTCGAGTTCTTTGCCGTCGACGATGATCTTGGCCATCCGAATTACTCCGCCGCCACGCGCACAGGGTCGCTGTGCGGATTGGCCGAATATTGATCAATCCGCTTCTCGATCTCGCCGCGGAAATGGGTGATGAGGCCCTGGATTGGCCAGGCGGCCGCGTCGCCAAGCGCGCAGATCGTGTGCCCCTCGATCTGCTTGGTCACGTCGAGCAGCATGTCGATCTCGCGCTTCTGGGCGCGGCCCTCGACCATGCGGTTCATGACCCGCAGCATCCAGCCCGTGCCTTCGCGGCAGGGCGTGCACTGGCCGCAGCTCTCGTGCTTGTAGAAGGCCGACAGGCGCGCGATGGCGCGGATGATGTCGGTCGACTTGTCCATGACGATGACCGCCGCCGTGCCCAGCCCAGAGCGCAGTTTCGACAGGCTGTCGAAATCCATCGGGCAGTCGATGATCTGCTCGGCAGGCACGCAGCGCACCGACGAGCCGCCGGGAATGACGGCCAGCAGGTTGTCCCATCCGCCGCGAATACCACCGCAGTGGCGGTCAATCAGCTCGCGGAAGGGAATCGACATGGCCTCTTCCACATTGCACGGCTTGTTCACATGGCCGGAGATGCAGAAGAGCTTGGTGCCGACGTTGTTCTTCGCGCCGATGCTGGAGAACCAGCCGGCACCACGACGCAGGATGGTCGGCGCCACCGCAATCGACTCGACGTTGTTGACCGTCGTCGGGCAGCCATAGAGCCCCATGTTCGCCGGGAACGGCGGCTTCATGCGCGGCATGCCCTTCTTGCCCTCGAGGGACTCGAGAAGCGCCGTCTCCTCGCCACAGATATAGGCGCCAGCGCCGTGGTGGACATAGAGATCGAAGGGCCAACCGTGGATA
>CAISZN010000161.1 GCA_903889985.1 uncultured Hyphomicrobiales bacterium
ATGGAAGGGCGTCACGCCTTCTGCAGCGACGGCACGCGCAAAGCCCGCGGCCAAGGTCGCATCACAAGGAGCGGCCGGCGCTTCATGACGCATGACCACGTCGATCTTCACACCGCGTTTGGCGGCAATGCCGGCGACGAGCGCCTGAATATCCTGCACGGCCTTGCGGCGCTGCGCATCATCGGGGCTGCGCACATCGAAGGTGAGGCGGGCCTTGCCCGGCACCACATTGATCGCGCCACCCGGCACTTCAACCACGCCGGTCGTGGCTACGAGTTGCGGCTCCTGCGAGGCCCGCGCCTCGATGGCGAGGATGATTTCTGCAGCGGCAACGGACGCATCGTGACGCATGGCCATGGGCAATGTGCCTGCATGGCCGGCAACGCCCTCGATCAGGATTTCGCCTCGCGAGGCCCCGTTGATCGCTGTGACAATGCCCACCGGCAAGTCCTGCGCCTCAAGGACCGGGCCCTGTTCGATATGCACTTCAACATAGCCGATAACATGCGCAGGATCCCGTCGGATGGCATCAACCTCCCCGACGGGGGCGCCAAAGGCCTCGAGCGCCTCGCGACGGCTCACCTTCTTGGCATCGCGATCATCGAGGCTCGCCGGATCGAAGCGGCCTGCCACGGCACGTGAGCTGGTCAGTGTTGTGGGAAAGCGCGTGCCCTCCTCATCGGCAAAGGCGATCAGCTCGATGGCGAAAGGCAGGCGACGACCCTCGCGGTGAAAATGTTCAATCACACTCAGGCCAGCGATGACGCCGAAATTGCCGTCATAGATTCCCGCGTTGCGTACCGTGTCGATATGCGAGCCGATGAGCAAAACCTGGGCATTCGGCCTCGCCGCCTCATAGCGACCAACAAGCGACCCGGTTGCATCCACATGGACGGACATCCCCGCTGCCGCGAAGAGCGTCGCCAGGTGCACGACAGCGGTGCGGTGCGACGGCGACAGGGACAGGCGCGTCATCTGGCCCGGCACATCGGTGAAGGTCGCCAGCTCCAGCAGGCGCGCCTCGATGAAGTCTCCCGACAGAGGATCCATGCTCACGCCGGCAACATCTGGGTCAGCCGAAGTTCGGCGATGCGATCGATCTGGGTCAGCGCCTCGCGGAATTCATCCTCAACCGAATTCTTCAGGCGTTGTTCGAAGGCCCCCAGGATGTCCTCCTTGGAGCGCCCGCGCACGGCCATGATGAACACGAAGCCGAATTTTGCCTTGTAGGCGTCGTTGAGCTGGGTGAACTTCGCAAGCTCATCCGCCGTCAGCCGATCGAGCCCGGCCGAAGATTGCTCTGCGGTGGAATCGGCTGTCAGGAGCTTCGCCTGGGCGAGCTTGCCGGAAAGATCCGGATGGGCATTGATCAGGGCGAGCTGCTTGTCGTGCGCGGCCGCTGCAACCACAGCCGCCATGCGGCGCGCAAGGGCCACAGCCGCATCGGCACCCGACAGGCCGCGATCATAGGCCTCCTGCGCAATCCAGGGCGAATGCTCATAGACGCCACCGAAGCGCTCGACGAAGAGCGCCTTCGACATGAGGCTCGGCACATAGCCGCCGGGAGGCGCGTGGGTGCCAATCCAGTGCTTCGCGATATCGAGGCGGGTCGCCACCCAGACGTTCTCGTGCTCGAGCACATAGTCGAGGAAGCGCGCCAGAGAGGCCGCGCGGCCGGGCCGCCCAACGAGGCGCGAATGCAGACCGATGGACAGCATCTTCGGCGCGGTCTCGCCCTCTGCATAGAGATAGTCGAAGCTGTCCTTCAGATAGGCAAAGAACTGGTCGCCGGAGTTGAAACCCTGGGCAGCGGCAAAGCGCATGTCATTGGCATCGAGCGTATAGGGGATCACCAGCTGCTGCCCGGTTGGGCCTTTCACCCAATAGGGCAGGTCATCCGCATAGGAATCCGACGCATAGAGAAAGCCACCCTCCTCCATGACAATCCGCAGCGTGTGCTCGGAAGCCCGGCCCTGATAGAAGCCAAGCGGGCGCTCGCTGGTGAGCCGGGTGTGCAGGCGGATAGCTTCCAGCACATGGGCGCGTTCGTCGGCGAGGGCGTAATCCTTGTAATCGATCCATTTGAGACCGTGGCTGGCGATCTCCCAGCCGACCTCCTTCATGGCCGCGATTGGTTCGGGATTGCGCTCCAGCGCCTTGGCGACGGCAAAGACCGTCAGCGGCAGGCCACGATCGCTGAACATGCGGTAGAGACGCCAGAAGCCGGCCCGCGAGCCATATTCATAGATCGACTCCATGTTCATGTGCCGCTGGCCGGGCCAGGGCACGGCGCCCACGATCTCGGACAGGAAGGCTTCGGAGGCGGCATCGCCGTGGAGAATGTTGTTCTCGCCGCCCTCTTCATAATTGAGGACGAACTGCAGGCAGACGCGGGCGCCACCGGGCCATTCCGCATTGGGAGGGGTGCGGCCGTAGCCGGAGAGATCGCGAGGGTAGGAATCTTGCATCAGTGTCGATCCGATCAGGAGCCGCGGTAGGTGGAGTAGCTCCAGGGCGTGCAAACGAGGGGAACGTGATAATGGCCGTTGGGCTCGGTCATGTGGAAACGGATTGGCACCACGTCGAGGAACGGCGGGGTATCTCCGTGACCGGCTGCCTTGAAATAGGGCCCTATCTCGAAGGTGATTTCATAGCCGCCCGTGGCATAGGTGTCGCCGATCAGGAGCGGCGCATCCGTGCGGCCATCCGCATTTGTGAGCGCGGCCGC
>CAISZN010000162.1 GCA_903889985.1 uncultured Hyphomicrobiales bacterium
ACCATCGAGTCTTGAAGAGGCCTATGCGTTGCTGCGCGCACCCAACGCGAGGGCGATTGCTGGAGGCCAGAGCCTCTTGCCAATCATGGCGTTCCGCTTGGCCGCACCTGAAACCCTGGTGGATATTGGCCGCCTGCCAGAGCTTGGCGGCATTGAGGTGACGAGTGGCTATATCCGCATCGGGGCTGGGGTCCGCTGGAATGAGATAGAGCGCCATGCCGAGCTCAAAGCTGCCTTTCCGCTCCTCACCACAGCCATCGACCATGTCGCGCATTACCAGATTAAGACGAGAGGAACCGCCGGCGGAAGCCTAGCCCATGCAGATCCTGCATCGGAGTTCTGCGGCATCGCCGTCACCTGTGATGCAACGATTCATGTTGGCGGCATGGATGGAAAGCGCTCCATCCCAGCTTCGAGCCTCTTCACTGGCCCTTTGGAGACCTCGTTGAAAGACGGCGAGATCATTACTGCCGTCGAGTTCCCGCGCCTTTCGAAAGGGCGACGCTGGGCCTTCGAAGAATTTGCACGCCGTCGAGGCGACTTCGCGTTAGCTGGTATCGCCATTCATTTCGAGCACTCGTCGAACAAGGTGCTCGATGCCCATATCGGCGTAATTGGCGCCAATGACCGGCCGATCCGTCTGACCGACGCGGAAGCGGCTCTCAACGGCCATGCGCTCGATACAGCAACCATCGCTTCAACAGTAGCGGCTGCGCGGGCTCAGGTACAACCGCACAGCGATATTCATGGATCCGCCGAGTATCGGCGATCCCTCGTTGGAACCCTCCTCGAGCGCTCGCTCGTCAAAACTGCTCAGTGGTCGGAGACACCATGAAAGTCCGGTTCAAACTTAACGGACGCAGCACCGAGCTAGAGGCGCCAGCGCGCCAAACCCTCGCTGACTGCCTGCGATATACCTGTGGCCTGACGGGCACCCATGTGGGATGCGAGCATGGAATATGCGGCGCCTGCACTGTGCTGGTTGACGGCGAACCGATGAGATCCTGTCTGATGCTCGCCGTCCAAGCGCAAGACGTCGCGATCACGACGATCGAAGGCCTGTCCCAGGAGGAAGGATTGTCTCCCCTCCAGACGGCATTCAAAAAGCACCATGGCCTCCAATGTGGCTTCTGTACGCCCGGCGTGCTGACGACAATTCACGCGCTTCTGACAGCCGAGCCGGACGCAAGCGAAGAACGAATTCGCGACGTTCTTTCCGGCAATGTCTGCCGCTGCACTGGATACATCACGATCATTGAAGCAGCTCTTGAGGCGCGTGCTCATTACAAGTTGCAGTCCGGAGAAGCGCAACCATGAAAACGGGCAATACAAACTCATACGTGGGTAGCGCAATAGAACGTGTCGAGGACTATCGTTTCCTGCGCGGCGAAGGTCAATATGTAGGTGACCTTCAACGTGATGGAATGTGGCACGCCGCCATCCTGCGAAGTCCGCGAGGACACGGCAATATCAGGCGCATCGATGCCTCAGCAGCACTTGCAATGCCTGGCGTGCACGCCGTCTTGACCGGCGCAGACATGGAAGCCGGAATCCCAACAATTCCCTTCCGCCGACCGAACCCGACCATAGGCCCCTTTGCCCAACCCATTATTGCAAGCAATCGCGTGCGCTATTTTGGTGAGCCGATAGCAGTCATCCTTGCAGATAGCCAAGAGCTGGCCGAAGACGCGCTGGCTCACGTGGACCTCGAGATCGAACCCCTACCGGCCGCCATCGACCGCGAAACCTGTCTATCGAACAAGGTCCTGCTGTTCGATCATACAGGAAGCAATGTCGCGTCCGTCTTCGAGGCCAAGAAGGGAGATGTCGATCGCGCCTTTGAAGATGCATATGTCGTGGTCCGCGGCCAATTCTCGACGCAGCGCCAGACGGCCCTACCCATGGAGACACGAGGACTGCTGGCGGAATGGGATGCAGCTGCCCTGCATCTGACAATTTATGGCGCAGCGAAGCTCCCCTTCTTCAACCGCA
>CAISZN010000163.1 GCA_903889985.1 uncultured Hyphomicrobiales bacterium
CCCGAGGAAACGTTCCGGAGAGACCCATGTCCGCACGCCAGCGTCCGCCCTTCCGCGCCGATCAGGTCGGCAGCCTCATTCGCCCGCAGAACCTCATCGAGGCGCGTGAGAAGTTCCTCAAGGGCGAGATCACCAAGGACCAGCTCCTCGAGATCCAGCGCCCGGCTATCCAGGCCGTGGTGAAGATGCAGGAGGACATCGGCCTCAAGTCGGTGACGGACGGCGAATTCAACCGCACCTCCTGGCAGAGCGACTTCCTGCTGAAGATCAGGAATGTCGCCCGTGTACCCTCGCGCCTGAAGGTTCGCTTCCATTCGCAGGATGGCACCCGCGACCATCACCCGCCGACACTCGCCGTGCAGGGCAAGATCTCACGCCCCGAGCCGATGTTCGTGGATGACCTGCGCTATCTCGCCTCGATCACGAAGCAGACTGCCAAGGTCACCATGCCCTCGCCGACCATCCTGCATTTCCGCGGCGGGCGTGGTGCCATCGACTCCACCGCCTATCCCGAGATGGACGAGTTCTTCGGCGACCTCGCCAAGGTCTATCAGGAAGAGCTGCGCGGCATCTATGAGGCAGGCGGGCGCTATGCGCAGATCGACGAGACCAATCTCGCCTATCTCTGCGACCCGAACCTGCGCGCTGAGGCCGAGAGCTTCGGCGAAGACCCGGATGCGCTGCCGAAGACCTATTCGAAGCTCATCAACTCATGCATCGCCGGCCTGCCCGATGACCTGACGCTCTGCATGCATCTGTGCCGTGGTAACTTCGCAGGTGCCTGGATTGCCGAAGGCGGCTATGAGCCCGTTGCAGACCTGCTCTTCAACCAGATCAATGTCACCGGCTACTTCCTCGAATTCGACAGCGAGCGTGCGGGTGGCTTCGAGCCCCTGCGCTTCCTGCCGAAGGGCAAGGTGGCCGTGCTCGGCCTCATCACCACCAAGAGCTCGAAGCTCGAGGCCAAGGATGACATCAAGCGCCGCATCGAGCAGGCGGCAAAGTTCGTCGACATCGACCAGCTGGCGCTGAGCCCGCAGTGCGGCTTCTCCAGCGGCATCGGCGGCGAGACCATGAGTGTCGAGCAGGAAGCGGACAAGCTGCGCCTCGTGGTCGAGATCGCCGAAGAGGTCTGGGGCAGCGCCTGAGCCCTTTTGGCTGGACCGCGACCCTCGCGGTCCGCTATTCAGGCCTGAACGCAGACCAAGTCCCGGGAGCCCGCATGTCCAGCCTCGATCTCGACCGCTTTCGCCTTCGGCGCTTCGTCGAGACACTCGAGGCTGCTGGAGAGATAGAGCGCCATGACGAGCCGCTGGATCTCGCGGACCTGCCGCAGTTCATCGAGCACAATCCGAAGGCCGTGCTGCTGACGCAGGTCGGCCCCGAGCGGCAGGAACTGGTGGCAAACGTCACGGCGAGTCGCAAGCGGCTGGCCATGGCCTTTGGGGTGCCCGAAGACAAGCTTCTGGCGGAAGTGCAGCGCCGCCTGCGTTCCCCCGCCAAGGTGGTTGAACTCAGCCGCGACGAAGCCCCGGTGCAGCAGGTCGTCCTGCAGGGCGATGACGCCGATCTCACAACCCTGCCCGTCCATCTTCAGCATGGGTTCGATGGCGCGCCCTATATCTCCGCAAGCCTCGACTTCATCGTCGACCCGCGCAATGGCCAGACCAATTCGGGCATCCGCCGCATGATGCTGCGCGGGCCGAAAGAGGCGGGCATCGACCTCGTCTCGCCAAGCGACTTCCGGGCCATCTACGAGGCAAATGTGAAGGATGGCCCCTTCCCGGTGGCCTTCGTCATCGGAACCCATCCTATCGACTATGTCTCTGCCATGATGCGCGTGCCGGTGGACGAGCTGAAGCTCGTTGCCTCCCTGCGCGACGCGCCCCTGCCGGTGGTCAAATGCGTGACCAACGACATCCGCGTGCCCGCAGATGCAGAATGGGTACTTGAAGGCTATCTCGACGAGCGTGGTCATGTGGAGCAGGAAGGCCCCTTTGGGGAATTCCTTGGCTATTACGGCGCGGTGAAGCGCAACCCCGTCTTCCACCTTACCGCCATCACCCGGCGCAAGGATGCGCTGTTCCAGTCGATGAGCATCGGCGGCAGCGCCATGAGCCTCACCGACACTGCCCAGCTCAATGCGATCCGCAGCGAGGTCATGATCTGGCGCGCACTTGAAACCGCCGTGCGCGAGCCGGTGCGTGTCTTTGCAACGCCCGCGAGTGGCGGCATGTTCAACGTGCGCATCTCCATCCGCCAGCGCGTGCCCGGCGAAGCACGCAATGCCATTGCGGCTGCCTTCGGTTCGCTCGGCAATGTGAAGAACATCTTCGTCGTCGATCCCGACATCGACATTTTCTCGGACGAGCAGATGGACTGGGCGCTGGCCACGCGCTTCCAGGCCGACAAGGATCTGGTGATTGCCGAGGGCATGCGCGCACTGCCGCTCGACCCCTCGTTGCAGAACCATGCGCGCATCGGCGGCAAGGCGGGCTTTGACTGCACGGTGCCCTTCGGCCAGGGCGACCGCATGGATTTCTCCATTCCCGCCGTGCCCGTCTATGAGGGCAAGCGCTTCGAGAGTATCGAAGCCGCGCTGAGGGAAGGGCCCAAGTTCTTCGTGGAGCTGATGGCTGCAACCGGCAGCCGCGACGGCCGCGAAATCGTGCGCGAACTGGAGCAGTTCCGCCTCGGCCCCGGCATCGGGCGCGATGAGCAGGGCCGCTGGATCCTGCAGGGGGCGTGAGTGGACCGCGCGGCTCCTGCCGCGCAGTCCTAGTGCCGGTATGCGGGCCGGAAGCTACTCCGCCGCGCGGGCCACTGTGTTGACGGTGCTCGGCAGGTCGCGGATCTGCGGATAGACCTCCTTGGCGAAGAGGGTCATGTTCCGCACGGTGCTCTTGTGGTCGAGGAAGCCCGCCTGCATCATCATCAGCAGGTGGTCGAAGCCACCGATGCGCTCATATTCGCGCTTGATCTGCTCGACGACCTGATCGGGCGTGCCATACATCACGACACCCAGCTCGCGCTGCTCCTCAAGGGAGACGTTGCGCAAAAGGTCAGCGGTGCGCGAGCGAGGATCGCCAGCCGCGCGCATCGCTGCCACATTGGCCTCGACCGGCACATAGCCGGGCGGATTGCGGAACTGGGGTTCGACCTTGGCCTTCAGGTACCAGGTCAGCTCGCGGGCCCCGCGCTCGGCTTCCGCCTCATTGTCGGCCACATACATCAGCGGCATGAAGGCGAGGCCGCCACCGCCGGGCTGGCCATTGGGCTGATAGGCCTCGCGATAGGCATCGAACAGCTGGCGAACCTTCTTGTAGGGCTGCAGGAAGGTGGCGAAGACGAAGCCCTTGGAGGCTGCACGCTTGACGGATTCCACGTCGCTCGAGCCCGTCACCCAGACCGGTGGATGGGGGGTCTGGTAGGGGCGCGGCCACAGGTTGACCGAACGGCGCTGGGTGAAGCGGCTCTCGAAACTGAAAGGCTCGTCATGGGACGTCCAGGCCTTCACGCAGAGATCAACGCCTTCCCAAAGGCGCTCCAGCGTGGTGGTCGGATTGGTGTTGGCGGCAAAGACCTCATAGGGGACACCGCGCACGAAGCCGGCATCCAGACGACCGCGCGAAATGCAGTCAATCATCGCCATCTCTTCGGCGATGCGCAGCGGGTCGGCACGGTTGGCGATCGGATTGCCTAGGATGCAGATCCGGCCTTTGCTCGTCTGCCGGGCAAGGATGGCAAGCGACAGTGGCGCTGCCACGTCAAGACAGGTCGCCGTCTGATGATGCTCGTTGACCATCATGTTGAGCCCCAGATCGTCAGCGATCATGTGCTCATCGAGATAACGATTATAGAGATCGGCCCCGATCTTGGGATCGAAGTGCTTGCTGGGCAGCGTGACCCGGATGGTGGACAGGGAATCGAAAGGCGGCAGATGCGGATAAGGCATCTCCGTGAAGTACCACCCAAGCATCCAGTCCCTCCTCGTCCATGACAGCTTGATCGCCGCTCGTGGCGGCGATCATGCGTCAGGAATGGAGGACAATCAATTCGTGGATGCGATGGACTGGCCAGCCGCCCGGCCCAAGCCAAATCGCCAAGGCCTGGGCGTCTCGCCGGCTAGCGCATGAAAGGTGACGAGAACCCCCACCCCCACAAGGGCCATTTCGAAGAGGGCGAGATTGGCGAAGAACCAGGTCAGCCCGCCCAGCACGTCTCCGTCGAGGGCCATGCCGACGGCAGCTGCAAGCAGCATTCCGGTCATGATGATGATGGACATCAGGGCGCGGCGGTCAAACAGACCGGCGACCGCTCCAGAAAGAAGCGAAACGAGCAACATGAGAACCTCTTAAAATATAAACTTAAACCAAAAAAAATTGGCTATAGCTCTATTTTTATCCAAGAGCGTCCTGAGTCAATACTCGAACTGACTCACTCGAACATATGGTTACTTTGTCGACGTCAGCGATGAATAGCCATCAATGCGCCTCGTCCCAGTTCTGGGCGGCCCGGGCGTCCACCTGCAGCGGCACCTTCAGGATGATGGCGGGATGAGGTGCCTCGACCATGACACGACGCACCACGTCGATGGTCGCCTCGACCTGAGCTTCGGGCACTTCGAAGATCAGTTCGTCATGCACCTGCAGCAGCATCTGCGCATCGAGCCGGGCAGCCCCCAGCGCCTCATCCATGCGCACCATGGCACGGCGGATGATGTCTGCGGCCGATCCCTGGATCGGCGCATTGATGGCCGCGCGCTCGTTGAATGCGCGCTCTGAAGGATTCGACGCGGTGATGCGCGGATAGTGGCACTTGCGACCGAAGATGGTCGTCACATAGCCCTGCTCGCGACAGAGCTTTTTCGTTGCTTCCATGTAGTCGCGGATGCCGGGAAAGCGTTCGAAATATTTGCGGATATAGGCACCAGCTTCCTCGCGCGGAATGCCGAGCTGGTTGGCAAGACCGAAGGCCGAGATGCCATAGATGATGCCGAAGTTGATCGCCTTGGC
>CAISZN010000164.1 GCA_903889985.1 uncultured Hyphomicrobiales bacterium
CATTTCTGATCGCTTGAAGGAGATCCATGACGTTGACGCCCAAGGCTTTGAAAGTGCCGCCTGTGATCGGGCCGAGTCATTGAAGGCCTGGATCGAGCGCGAGTCGGCTTCGCCGCACACAAGAACAGAGCGCTGATACTGCTGATACTCAAGAGCGGCTGCCCCCTCAGGGCGTTGTTGGGCGTCGCGCCTTGCCTTCATCCTCGATCACGATGAATTCGCCCTCGATGATGCCGGCACGCATATCGGCTTCCCGCTGCATGGCGTCGCGTTGCACCATGGCATCGCGCAGCAGGCGGCCTGCTTTCCAGCGCAGGTAAAAATAGCCCCCCACGGCGATGGGTGCGATGACCATGAGAATGACGAAACTGAAGGCGAGCAGGGCGGCCGCAATGCCCACGGCCGCGATGCCACCCAGCACCGCTGCCCAGCCGGGCAGGCTGGCGGTGCGGATGATCGTGAAGGGTGGCTGACGCTGTTGCATGGCCTGGCTTTCGGTAGATTTCGATACAAGGTGGTCGATGACCTGGGCGAATTCAAGCTCTGAACAGGGTGACAGGCTGTCGAGGATCGGCTAATTCGGCACGAGGCACGCTGAAACGAGAACAAAACCAAGCGCATGATTACACTTGTTGCCGGCTTGCTCATCGGCGCTGCCACCTTGGCGGCAGCCTTTGTCACCGGCATTTTCGGAATGGTCGGCGGGCAGATCCTGCTGGCAGTGCTGCTTTATTACCTCCCCGTCAGCGCCGCCATGACCATGTTTTCGGCGGTGATGTTTGCCTCCGGCTTCTGGCGCATGGTGATCTGGCGCCAGCATATCGCGTGGCGCACCACCTTCATTTATGTGGCAGGCTCCGTCGTTGGCTACATCGTCATGCTGTTCATCGCCTTCGTGCCCTCGAAGGCGATGGTTTACCTGGGCCTTGGACTGACCCCCTTCGTCGGGGACCTGCTGCCAAAGCGCTTTGCCCCGGACATTTCGAAAGGCCCGCTCGCCTTCCTGTGCGGCGTCATCGTCATGGTCCTGCAGATTGGCTTCGGGGCTGGTGGCAATGTGCTCGACATGTTTTTCCAGGCGAGCCCCTATTCGCGCCACATGATCGTTGCCACCAAGGCCATCACCCAGCTTTTCGCGCAGGTGATGCGCTTTGTTTATTTCGGATCGCTGGCGCTTGAAGCAGGTGACAGTGCGCCCTGGTGGCTCTTTGTCATCTACGCGCTCCTGACCTTCGTGGGCGGCTCCGCAGCAGGTGGCGTGCTCAACCGGATTTCCGACCACAGTTTCCGCCAGTGGACGAAGTGGCTGATCTGGTTCTTCAGTGCGATCTATACGGGCCGCGGACTCTGGTTGCTCTTTACTGGCTCGACCACATGATTCGGGCGATCCAGGTGACATTCTCGACCGGCAGCACCCGATCCTCATGGTCGGGATTGAGCGACTTGAGTTCCAGCGTCTTGGCCGTCTGACGGCGCAGCTCCTTGGCGAGAATCTCGCCCTCGGTCGTCTTCACCACCACGCGGTCACCGCGACGGACTGCGGTGTTGGGCGCAACAATGAGAATGTCGCCGTCGCGATAGACGGGCATCATGGATTCGCCCGAGACTTCCAGCGCATAGGCATGGGGTCCCGAGCCATCCGGGAAGGCGACTTCATCCCAGCCGGTGCCGACTGGAAAGCCTGCATCATCGAAGTAGCCACCCGATCCCGCCTGGGCGAAACCGATGAGCGGCACAGTGGTGCGCTTGGCGGGGGCACTGGCATGAACCAGGCCCAGGAACTCTTCCAGCGAGGTGCCCGTGGCATCCAGCACCTTGGAGACGCTCTCGGTGGAAGGCCAGCGCAGGCGCCCGCCGACGGAGGCGCGCTTGGACTTGTTGAAGGTGGTGGCATCGAGCCCGGCACGGCGCGCGAGTCCGGAAGGGCTCAGCCCGTGGGCTGCGGCGAGGGCGTCGATGGCGGCCCAGATTTGCGGGTGGGTGAGCATGCTGGCCCCCTGCGGGTCGAAGATACGTCGCAAGACGAGGTTCCTATCAAAAGTATATATCCCTCTGGCGAGTCGATGCAACCGATAACCTCGCCGCGGCAGTTGTTCAGACCTCGCGGCCTCGCTAGGGTCCGCCCGCTTTCCAAGCGGGGTGGCAGCAGTGAGTCTGATCTATAAGATTGTTCCCGAGAGCCTTTGGCGGTCCGCCGAGGCGAAAGGCCAGTTCGACGGCGCCCCCATCGACCTGGCGGATGGCTTCATCCATTTTTCCACAGTGACCCAGGCCCAGGAGACTGCGGACAAGCATTTCGCCGGGCAGGCGGACCTCCTTCTCGTCGCCTTCGAGACCGATGATCTCGGTCCCGGCCTCAAGTGGGAGCCCTCGCGCGGGGGGCAGCTGTTTCCCCACCTGTACGGGCCCCTGCCAACGCGGCTGGCCCGCAGCGTGAAGCCCATGCCCCTTGGCCCGGATGGCCGCCACGACATCGGGAGCCTCGTCTGATGCTGTCTTTCCTGGGCAATCTGTCGCGCCCCTTCTTCTTCGCCATGGATCCGGAACAGGCTCACGGCGCCTCGCTCAAAGCCCTGAAGCTCATGCCGCCGGTCGATCTGGCGGTGAAGGACAAGCGTCTTGCGACCTCGGCCATGGGGCTCAGCTTCCCCAATCCGCTGGGGCTTGCGCCGGGCTTCGACAAGGGCGGCGAAGTGCCTGACGCGATCCTGCGCCTTGGCTTCGGCTTTGTTGAATGCGGCACGATCACGCCGCTGCCCCAGCCCGGCAATCCACGATCGCGCGTCTTCCGGTTGACCAAGGACGAGGCAGTCATCAATCGCCTTGGGTTCAACAGTGAGGGTGCACAGGTCGCCCACGCGCGCTTCGCGGCACGGCGCGGGCGTCCGGGGATCCTGGGCATCAACATCGGCGCCAACAAGGAGGCCCCCGACCGCACCGCCGACTATGTGCAGTGCATTCGCATCTTTGCCGATGTGGCGACCTATTTCACGGTGAATGTGTCCTCGCCCAACACGCCGGGCCTGCGCGACCTGCAGCAGGCTTCCGTGCTCGACGACCTGCTCGCCCGCGTGCTGGCCACCCGCGATGAGCTCGTCGCCACCCATGGTCGCAAGCCCGTCGCCCTGAAGATTGCGCCCGATCTCGCGCTCGAGGATCTCGATGACATCGTGCAGGTGGCGCGCAACCGCGGCATCGACGCGCTGATCATTTCCAACACGACCATCACGCGCCCTGCCACCCTGCAGGACCCCGGCGCTGCCGAGGCCGGCGGCCTGTCCGGGCGTCCGCTGTTCCCGCTCTCGACCCGCATGCTTGCCCATGCCTACCAGCGCATCGAAGGGCAGTTCCCCCTGATCGGCGCCGGCGGCATCGAATCGGCCAGCACGGCGCTGGCCAAGATCGAGGCGGGCGCGACCCTGCTGCAGCTCTACTCCGCCATGGTCTATCGGGGTCCGGGCCTCGCCAACGAGATCCTGCGCGGCCTGCTCGCCGAGATGGAGAAGCGCAACCTCACGAGCCTGGACAGCCTGCGGGGCACCAAGGCTGCGGAATGGGCGAAGGGCTAAGGAGACGAACGCCCAAAAGAGGGCGGCGAAGCGAAAAAGCGCTGACATGAAAATCACCTGACAAGAATGGCTTGATCATAGAACAAAAGAAGAACATTTGTCAAGAGATTCATTTGGGCGAGATAACCCAGGATGGGCTCCCTCCCTCCCCCCGCCGCAGGTGGGGAGAGGGCCGGGGTGAGGGGCCTTGCGATTTCCTCGCAGCTGGGAGGAGAACCGCCGCGCCCTCACCCTGACCCTCTCCCGCGCGCGGGAGAGGGAATGCGCCCCTCATTCGCTGGCTCTCCGCCCAAATTGCTCCAATCCCCGACAGCTTCGTGCTAGAGGGGTCGCCAAAACCGACAATCCTTCAGGAATCCAGCCGTGCAATATGTCTCCACCCGTGGCGAAGCGCCTGTCCTGTCCTTCACTGATGCCCTGCTTGCCGGGCTCGCGCGGGATGGCGGCCTCTATGTGCCGCAGGCCTATCCCTCCCTGACCTCTGCCGAGATCGCGGGCTTTGCCGGCAAGACCTATGCGCAGGTGGCAGAGACCGTCATGACGCCCTTCGTGGGCAATGACATCGGCGCGGGCGATTTCCGCGCCATGGTGGAGGCCTCCTATGCCACCTTCCGCCATCCTGCCGTGACCCCGCTCGCCCAGATCGGCGACAATCTCTTCGTGCTCGAGCTGTTCCACGGTCCCACGCTCGCCTTCAAGGACGTGGCCATGCAGCTGCTCGGCCGCATGATGAACCATGTGCTGAAGGCCCGTGGCCAGCGCGCCACCATCGTTGGCGCGACGTCTGGTGATACAGGCGCTGCCGCCATCGAAGCTTTCCGTGGCCTCGACCAGGTCGACGTCTTCATCATGTATCCGCACAACCGCGTGTCGGATGTGCAGCGCCGCCAGATGACGACCATCGGCGACGCTAACATCCATACCATTGCGCTCGAAGGCACCTTCGATGATTGCCAGGGAATCCTGAAGGGCCTGTTCAATCATCTCGCCTTCCGAGATGAGATCGGTCTGTCGGGTGTGAACTCGATCAACTGGGCCCGCGTGGTGGCGCAGACGGTCTATTACTTCACCAGCGCAGTGGTTCTGGGCGGCCCGCAGCGCCCCGTGTCCTTCACCGTACCGACCGGCAACTTCGGTGACATCCTCGCGGGCTATATCGCCAAGCGCATGGGCCTGCCGATCGATCGTCTCGTCATCGCGACGAATGAAAACGATATTCTCGCGCGCACCCTGTCTGAAGGTTCCTACGAAGTGCGCGGCGTCCATGCCACCACATCGCCCTCCATGGACATTCAGGTCTCGTCCAATTTCGAGCGCCTGCTGTTTGATGCCTGCGGCCGCGATGCCGCCCAGATCCGTCGCCTGATGGGCTCGCTCTCGCAGGGTGGCCGCTTCGACATCGAGGCAGCACCGCTGGGTGCCATCCGTCAGGAGTTCGATGCCTTCCGCACCGGCGAGACCGGCACGGCCAAGGAGATCGCCCGCGTCTATCAGGAGAGCGGCTACCTGCTCGATCCGCATACGGCTGTCGCAGTTCATGCAGCCCGCAAGGCGCAGGCCAAGGCGCCCCATGTGCCCATGGTGGCACTGGGCACCGCCCATCCGGCCAAGTTCGGCGATGCCGTCTCAAAAGCCACCGGCATCCGCGCGCCGCTGCCGGCCCATCTCGCAGACCTCATGGACCGCAAGGAACACTTCACCGTGCTGCCGAATGACCAGTCTGCCGTCGAGGCCTTCGTGCGCAAGCATGCGCGCGCGGCCAAGGGCGGCGCATGAGCGTCG
Organism: uncultured Hyphomicrobiales bacterium; assembly: GCA_903889985.1. Taxonomy (GTDB): domain Bacteria; phylum Pseudomonadota; class Alphaproteobacteria; order Rhizobiales; family Beijerinckiaceae; genus Terripilifer. The sequence goes on from CAISZN010000164.1 coordinate 5,352, forward strand.
AGGTCACGCGACTGCCCTCAGGATTGCGCGTCGTCACCCATGCGATGCGCGAACTCGAGACGGCGTCCATCGGTGTCTGGGTGGGTGCCGGCGCGCGCAACGAGGCCGAGAATGAACACGGCCTCTCGCATCTTCTCGAGCACATGGCCTTCAAGGGCACGCGCCGCCGCAGCGCCCTCGCCATTGCCGAAGAGATCGAAAGCGCTGGCGGTGATCTGAACGCCTCGACAAGTGTCGAATATACCAATTACTCCGCCAAGGTTCTGGCCGGCGACACGGGCCTCGCCCTCGACATCCTCTCGGACATCCTGACCGACAGTGTGTTCGATGCGGACGAACTTGCCCGCGAGAAAGGCGTGATTCTGCAGGAGATCGGTGAGGCTCTGGATACGCCCGATGATCTCGTCTTCGATCTCTTCAGCGATGCGGCCTATCCCGGCCAGCCCATCGGCCGTCCCATCCTTGGCACGCCAAAAGGTGTCTCGGCTTTTGATCGTGCCGCCATCCGTTCCTATCTCGATTGCCACTATTCGGCAGGGACGAGTGTGATCGCGGCCGCCGGGGCCATTGAGCACGACGTCATCGTCGCAGAAGTCGAAAAGGTCTTCGGCGGATTGCCCCAGCACGAGGTGCGGCCACCGGTGCCTGCGACCTATCGCGGTGGCGACCAGCGCGCCAGGCGCAAGCTCGAGCAGACCCATGTGGTGATTGGCTTCGAAAGCGCCGCCTATGTGCAGCCCGAGACCTATGCGGCCCATGTCTTCTCGACGGCGGTGGGCGGCACCATGTCGTCACGCCTTTTCCAGGAGGTTCGCGAAAAGCGCGGCCTCGCCTATTCGATCTATTCCTTCCACTGGGGCTATCTTGATACGGGCCTCTTTGGCTTCTACGCCGCAGCCTCCCACAAGGACGTGCCGGATCTCGTCGCGGTGTCGCTCGATTGTCTTGCCGGTGCGACGGAGACCCTGAGCGAAACCGAGATCCTGCGTGCCAAGGCGCAGGCAAAGGTCTCCCTTCTGACCGCGCTCGAATCGACGTCCTCCCGCTCCGACCAGATTGCCCGGCAGTTTCTCGCCTTCGATCGCATCATCGACCGGGCCGAGATGATCGAGCGCATTGATGAGCTGACGGTGGATCAGGTCCGGCAGGCCGGGCGCGAGGCCCTGCGAACCGTGCCGACGGTGGCGGCCGTGGGGCTGGGCAAGGTTCCCGATCCCGTGGCAATCCGCCAGCGGCTCGGCTGCTGACCCGGTTGAGAGTCTTCGGCCAAGCGGTACAATGGGACGTGGTCAGCAGAAGGGGCAATGCCGGTGATTCATCAGTCGGGTGAGGGGGCCTGAGCCATGGCGCTGTTTCGCCTTGGCAGCTCGACCGACAATGCCAATTTCGTTCGCGGCGAGGGGATCTACCTGCGCCCGGGAGAAATGCGCGACTACGAATCCTGGTCGGTCTTGCGCGAGCGGAGCCGGGATTTCCTGGCACCCTGGGAGCCGACCTGGCCTGCGGATGATCTCACCCGCGCCTCCTTCCGCCGTCGCCTGCGCCGCCATTCGGAGGAGATCGACCGGGACGAGGCCTATCCGTTTTTCCTCTTCCGGCAGGCCGATGACGCGTTGATCGGCGGGCTGACCCTCGGCCAGGTGCGCCGTGGCGTCGCCCAGGCAGCCACCCTGGGCTACTGGATGGGCGAGCCCCATGCGGGCAAGGGCTATATGTCCAGGGCCGTGCGGGCTGCCATCGGCTTTGCCTTCGCCACCCTGCGGCTGCATCGGGTCGAGGCGGCCTGCCTGCCCCATAATTCTGCCTCCGTTCAACTTCTGGAGGGGGTTGGCTTCGTCAAGGAGGGCTATGCCCGGGCCTATCTGCGCATCAACGGGCTCTGGCAGGACCATCTGCTCTTCGCGCTGGTGGAAACCGACCAGATCACCCCCCGTCGCAGCCGCTGAGCGCCCTGTCAGGGTCCGCGCCAGCTTGCCCATCCACAAGGTAAGCTCTACCAATCAAAATTCTGACACGGTCGCAGTTCAGGCCAAGGCGACAAACCCGCGGGACTTCAACCCGCTTACAAACAGGTCATCGTGCGTCGGCTCTTTTCATTTTTCCTGGTGATCCTCACCCTGGCGGGCAGTCTTCTGCCGGCGGCGGCCGTGGAATCCATCCGCGTCCCGCCCGATGCCCAGGCGATCGACCTCACCAATGCGGTTGAGCGCAACTATTCCCAGGGCGACCGCCTGCAGGTGTCGACCGCGCCGGGGTCCGACGGCATCGTGCGCCGCATCGAGGTGAGCGCTCGCGAAGCCGGCACTGCCCCGGCCTGGATTGTCTTCGCACTCACCAATGATACGGATGACCAGATCGAGCGCCTGATCGTGGCACCGCATTTCCGCATGGTCGGCTCGGGCGTGATTTCCCCCGACCTTGGCGCCTCCCGCGTCTCCGCCATCACGGCGAGTGCCGGCTATCCGCCCGAGCGCGAGGACAGTCCCGATGCGGATGTTTTCCGCCTCACACTCGATCCCGGCACCACGGTCACCTATGTGGCGGAGTTGCGCACGCCCAATCTCCCACAGCTCTACCTGTGGCAACCCGACGCCTACAAGGACAAGGTCACCGCGCTGACCCTCTACAAGGGCATCGTTATTGGCATTGCGGGTCTGCTGGCACTCTTCCTCACCATCGTCTTCGTGGTGAAGGGAGCGGTGATCTTTCCGGCTGCTGCCGCTCTTGCCTGGTCAGTGTTGGTCTATGTCTGCATCGATTTTGGCTTCTGGCAGAAGATCCTTGGCATCGAAGGCGGCACGGACCAGATCTGGCGTGCCAGCGCAGAGACCTTTCTGGCAGCGACCCTGTCGGTCTTCCTTTTCGCCTATCTCAACCTGTCGAGCTGGCACGTCCGCGCCTCCCATGTGGTGATTGGTTGGGTCATCCTGCTCGTCGGTCTTGTGGGAATCGCGATCTATGATCCGCCGGTGGCCGCTGGCGTGGCGCGCATCTCACTGGCGACCGTGGCGGCTGTGGGTTTCATTCTGGTCCTCTATCTGGCGGTGCATGGCATCGACCGGGCCGTGATGCTGATCCCCACATGGTTCCTGCTGCTCATGTGGGTTTGCGCGGCGGCCTTCACGGTCACCGGCTGGCTGCAGAATGACCTTGTCTCGCCCGCCCTCATCGGCGGCCTCGTGCTGATCGTGATGCTGATCGGCTTCACCATCATGCAAAATGCTTTTGCTTCTGGCGGCCTTGCCCATGGCGCAGTCAGCGACGTCGAGCGCAAGGCGCTGGCGCTGACAGGGTCAGGAGACATTGTCTTCGACTGGGACGTGATGGCGGATCGCATCCATGTGAGCCATGAGGCCGAGCTGCAACTGGGTCTCAAGCGTGGTGCGCTGGAGGGGCCTGCCTCCGGCTGGTTCGAGGTTCTGCATCCTTTCGATCGTGACCGTTACAGTGCCTGCCTCGATACGGTGCTCGAACAACGTCGTGGCCGCATCAATCTCGACTTCCGCCTGCGCGCGGCGGATGGCCACTACCTCTGGTATCTGCTGAAGGCTCGCCCAGTAGTTGGGGCCGATGGCGATGTCATTCGGGTCATCGGGACGCTCTCCGATGTCACCGAGACGAAGATGTCCGAGGAGCGGCTCCTGCACGATGCGGTGCATGACAATCTCACCGGCCTGCCGAACCGCGAGCTCTTCTTCGACCGTCTTGAAGCAGTTCTGAAAACGGCCGCCGTGGAGAACACGATCCGTCCGACCGTGCTTGCCATCGATCTCGACCGCTTCCGTCAGGTCAACGACAATGCGGGCATGGCGGCGGGTGATTCAATCCTCCTCACGGCAGCGCGCCGCCTCAGTCGCGTCCTGAAGCCTCAGGATACCGTGGCGCGAATTTCGAGTGACCAGTTTGCAATCATCATTGTCTCCGAGGTTGAGGCGGCCCCGATCACGACGCTCGCCGACACGATCCGCCGCACGCTTTCGACACCGGTTACCTTC
>CAISZN010000165.1 GCA_903889985.1 uncultured Hyphomicrobiales bacterium
CGAGGATTATGTCGAGCTGATCGCCGATCTGCTGGCCACCAATGGGGAGGCGCGGCCGACCGATGTCGCGCGTCGCCTCGGCGTCTCCCATGCAACCGCCATCAAGGCTATTGCCCGCCTCAAGCGCGAAGGATTGGCCACGTCGCGGCCCTATCGCGGGGTCTTCCTGACCGCTGAAGGTCACGATCTCGCGAGCCGGGTCCGCATTCGTCATCGCCTCGTCGTTGACGTCTTGCTCGCTCTGGGTGTTCCGCAGGAGGCTGCGGAATCCGATGCCGAGGGCATCGAGCACCATGTTTCCGAGACGACGCTTGCCGCTTTTGGCCGTTTCCTTGCCGGGGGCGGTCAGGGCAACTGAACCTTGCAATCGTGCTAGGCTCAACAAACTTTCCAGTCATGCGGCCGACAAAGGATGGCAGCCATGAAGAACGTGCTGGTTCCCGTCGAATTGCACAGCTCGATCGACGCCACTTTCGCCACGGCGCTTTTATTTGCGCGGCGGTTTGGCAGCTACATGGAAGGCATGCCGCTGGGGCCGGACCTGCCTGATCTCGTGGCTTTCGACATGCCTGTGAGCTGGACCGTTGCCGACCAGAACACCTGGCGGGAACTCGCCGAGGAGAGCCATCGCCATTTCGAAACCGTGATGACGGCGGCTGGCGTTCCCACTCATGAGGCCTCTCCCGAGGGTCTGAGCTGGGGCTGGGCGGGCGAAACGGCCTTCGGCGATTCCCATGTGTCGAGCTATGCGCGCATCTTCGATATCACCGTGCTTGGGAGACCGGGCTCCGATCGCTCCGATGCGCGCATGGCAACTGCCGAGGCCGCGCTCTTCGAGAGCGGACGCCCGCTCCTGTTAGCCCCGCCCCGCGCCCCCGCGTCCGTGGGCGATACGGCGGTGATTGTCTGGAACCAGAGCCTCGAGACCACCCGTGCCACGGCCTTTGCCATGCCTGTGTTGAAGACGGCCAAGCGTGTCGTCGTCCTCACCATCACAGAGCACAAGAGCGAGGGGCCCACGGGCGACCAGCTCGCCCATAACCTGCGCGCCAATGGCGTGCCTGCGGAGGCGCTGGAGCGCAGCGGCAAGGGCCGTTCCCATGGCGAGGCCATCCTTGAAGCAGCGGCGTCGGTAGGCGCCGATCTGCTGGTGAAAGGGGCCTATACCCAGAGCCGGCTGCGACAGATGATTTTTGGCGGTGCCACGAGCCACATCCTCGCCCGAGCCGAATTGCCGGTCTTCATCTCCGCCTGAGGGCAGTCAGACGCGCCGGGACGGATTGGTCCAGGCGAGCAGGACGCCCGCACCTGTGAAGGCGCAGATCAGCAGGAAGGCGTTGCGGAAGGCGCTGGCGATCTCCGCCTGAACCACAAGGCGACGTGCCGGTTCGAGACCGGAGAGCGCGCTCGCGCCCACATCAACGATTCGGCTGAAAAGGTCTGCAGCTTCCGGATCGCTCAGCGCAAGACTGGCGAACAGGATGGTCGCCATGAGTGCTGTGCCAAAGGCCGCGCCGACCGTGCGCGAGAACTGCACGGATCCTGCAGCCGTTCCAAGCGCCCGCCGTCCGGCGGCCGATTGCACCGTCACCTGCACCACGCTCATTACGGAACCCATAAACAAGGACGATGCGCACAGCACAATCAGGATCTGGTTCGTCGTGAGGTCCGCGCTGGCCAGCGCGAAGAACAGCAGGATGGCTGTCGCACCGATCAGGCCGATGGACGGATAGATCATGGTGAGGCCCGTGCGGGTGACGAAGCGGCCCGTGGTGATGGAGCCGATGCCGATGCCGATGCTGATCGGCAGCAGCATCATGCCGGTCTGTGAGGCCGAGAGATTATGAACCACGCGCAGGTAGATCGGCAGGAAGGCAACGAGCGAGGTCAGAGCCGCGCCGTGGCACAGGGCAAGCGCATTGGCGCGCCAGATGATCGGCTGGGTCAGGAGGCCGATCGGCAGCAGGGGTGACTTCGCCTTGCGCTCCTGGCGCACCAGCAGCACGAAGGAGGTGATGGCGAGGGCAAAGAGTGCGGCGATCACTGGCACGCTCGTGACGCTGAACCGCCGTGCCTGTTCGAGTGCGAGCAGCACCGGCACGATAAAGCCGACGAAGAACAGCAGGCCTCCCGTGTCGAAGCTCCATTCCTCCTGGCGCGCACCCGGACGGGCGCGCAGGCGCAGCATCATCAGCACGGCCACGCAGCCAAGCGGCAGGTTGATGAAGAAGATCGACTTCCAGCCCAGATGCTCGGTCATGAAGCCACCCGCGACCGGGCCAAAAACCGAGGAGACCGTAGCGACGGTGGCCAGATACCCCTGATAGTGGCCGCGCTGCCGCGGCGGCACGACCTCGCCGATGAGAGCCTGGGACAGGGACATCAGGCCACCACCGCCAAACCCCTGAAGGGCACGGGCGACGGCCAGCCACAGGATACTGGGAGCCAGCGCGCAAAGCACCGAGGAGCCCATGAACAGGGCAAGGGAGAAGAACATCAGCCGGCGGCGGCCAAAGACATCGCCCAGATAGCCGTAAAGCGGCGCAGCGATGGTCGCGGCCAGCAGATAGGCGACGACGACCCAGGAAACGCGCTCCACGTCGCCGAGCGAGGCCGCCATGGCAGGCAGGGCGCTCGCCACGATCGTCTGGTCGCTGACCGCCATGAACATGGGCAGCATCACCGACGGGAAGACTGATCGAAACAGGGCGGGCGTCTTGGCGGGGTCGAAGGACCCGCTGGAAATGGTCAAGGGCTCATCTCGGAGAAGGGTCTGGGGACTTTGAGGTGTGTTGGGACTTGGAGAGGTCTTGGGACTTGGCCCGCCCCACACATAGGGCCATGTGTGGCTGCCGCCAATGGTCCTCACCACCCAGGGCGCTTAATGAAGCAGACGTGATGAGGGGGTTTGGCCACTCTTTCAGCCGCCATCGCGCGCAGCTGAGACATCGAAGTCTTGTTCATTGTCGAGTGATGTATGAGCTTGTCATCCCACCTGAGATTCAGGTGATTTGGATCCTTTATTTACGTATATCCCGCGCGATACGGACGTAATGATCGGGAAAATCTGCGGATCATGGGATTCGATCAGGCAGTTGATCAAATCAAACAAGCAGAAACGATGCTTTTTGGCTGCTATTTCTGCATTAATTGGATCGCGACATTTGATGCATTCAAACAATTTTTCATGGTATGATTTCAAATCACTGACGAAGCCGGTCAGTTCTGGGGTTGCCGACGGCAGTGTCACATTTTCAGGCTGCAGGAATGGGAGAGCGTTTGACCGCCGGACGCAAGCAGTCAGCGAGGGGCTTCTGGCAAACTCGTAGATGAGTTGGAAGAAAACCCCGCTGATGGCCATGAAGTCATGACATCCATTGCCATAATTGCGCGTGGCACTTTGATAGACGGACAGAGTCCGCTCCAGTTCCGAGAGTTCAGCCGATGAGCAACCCCGATCCGAGACCCATCTTGCGGCCAGGCCATCGAGACCTGCCCTAATCTCGTTTTCTTGAGCAGCTTCCCGGACGGGGTATTTTCGGCTGACGAAGCCACCTCTTTCAGCACGCTGGAGGAGGCCAAGATCAAGAAGGGTTGCAACTGCAGCCCGCACCGGGGTGCGAGAGACCTTTAACAGATCGCATAAGCCGGCTTCGGTGATCGGGATCTCTAAACCTCCCGCTATGATCACGCGATACAAATGTAACGTCGTTTGATCAGAATACACGCCAAGCCCCTCTCCTGATTCCATAAGCTATTGCAGTAGGAATGTATTTAACAGTCTTCGGGGGCTGTATTAGGGCGAATACGGATGTATTTAAATGTATTTATATGAATAAAGGCGTAAATACGCCTCAATTAAAACGAATTATCGCGTATAAGTAAGAATTATCCTGAGTTTATGAATGAAATTATCTCTCATGTAAATACGAAAGTTATAGTTTATATATAGAATATTGAATCTGCACCGAGGAATACTGGGGCCTGTCGTGCGCGTTTTGACCTTGCCATTGATCGCTGACGTGACAGAAGCCGATAAAATAACTGCGCTCGAGCTGGTGCTTCAGTCCAAAGCCATGGCTCGTTCCAGCCGCAATTCCCAGCTCCTCAAATATCTGGTCGAACAGGAATGCGCCGGGAAGTCTGACGAAATAAAAGCCTTCACCATCGCGGTCGATGTCTATGGATATGGGACGGACTTCGATGCCGGGGAAAACTCGATTGTGCGGGCGCAAATGAACAGCCTGCGCAAGAGGTTGCTCAGCTACTACAAGGAAGAAGGCTTGAATGATGGCATCGTGATCAGCATCCCGGTCGGGCGCTATGTTCCGACATTCAATCGCCGGGCCAGCTGCATTCCAGTTTTTTCAAGAACCGGTTTTCGCGCCAGGGCAATCGCGATGTGTTCGGAAACGGCCTCTCTGGTGTCATGCTTCCTCTCAAGGCAGCTGCGGCGACTCATCGGCTGAAGCCTTACGGGACGTCTCGTATCGCTCCCCTAGGCGCCAAAGAGAGCGCCCTCAGTCCTTGGGGCGTGGCGCCTCCGGACAGACAAGCGGCTTGATGTCGACGATTGGGGTGCCGTCCACACAGTCGAGCCCCCGCACGAGAAGATGGTCGCTCCCCACCGACACCAGCGCACAGGCTGACGCGGCAATCGGATTGGGCCGGTTGGGTGAGCGCAGGGAGAAGGTTCCCGTCGCCGTGCCATCTGAGCGCGGGCTTTGCCGGACAAGGTCGCGGCGGGCGAGATGCATCCAGTAAAAGAGAGTCACATGTGTGTTGGTCTCAAGACCCGCGAGCGCCGCGCGCCAGGGCTCGTCCACCTCTATGCGGCAGACGGGCCCGTTCTCCGGGTCGCCCTGACGGGGGCAGTCGCGGCTTGTGGTCCAGGGCGTGCAGGCGCGGCCGATGAAGAGCAGCGTCGCATCAACCCGCTCGGGAAGCTCGACTAGAACCTCGCCCGGCCTCACCCCAGACTGCTGCGCTGACGACATGCCTGATCCCCTCGATCCCGCTGGCACTGCCCTTGCGAGACATTGGCCTCACTCCACCTGAGGCCTAGTATGGCTCAGGGGAGCAACGCAGGGGAAGGGCATCACATGGCCGATTATTTCGAGGATCATTGCTGGAAGGATGTCATCCCCGCCGATCTCATCGAGCTCTATGCGCATTACAAGCGCGAGACTTTCGTGGGCCCGCGCGTCGCGCTGCTTGCCATCGATCTCTACAACGTCGCCTATCGCGGCGGTGCCAAGCCCGTCATGGAAGTGGCGAAGGAATTCCCGAGTTCCTGCGGCATCAATGCGTGGAATGCCATTGAGCCGACGAAGAAACTGTTTGCGGCCGCGCGCGCAGCCGGCATTCCGATCTTCTACACGACGGGCGATACACGCGGCGGCAGCAAGCCTAATTTCATCAAGGCCACCAACCGTCGCACGGCAGGAGCCCTGCCGGATGATTTCGACATCTTCGAAGCCTTTACGCCCCAGCCCGGCGATGTGGTGATCACCAAGCAGCGCGCCAGCGGCTTCTACGGCACTCCGCTCGCCGCGCATCTGACGCAACTCGGCATCCAGAGCTTGATCATCATCGGCGAGAGCACGTCAGGTTGCGTGCGGGCTTCGACCGTCGATGGTTATTCGGCCGGCTACCACATGACCATGGTGGAAGAGTGCTGCTACGACCGCAGCGAGATTTCCCATAAGGTCAATCTATTCGACCTGCATCACAAATATGCGGACGTGATGAAAGTTGCAGAAGTCGTCGCGCATCTCGAACGTCTGCAGCCTGCGGAGGCCGCCCAGTGAAGCCAACGAAATATGGTCCCTATCCCTATTCGCCAATCATCAGCCGGCCGAAATTCGCTTTTCCGAACGGCGCACGCGTGGCGGTCTGGGTCATTCCCAACATCGAATACTTCGCTCTCGATGAAATGATCCCGGCCTCGGCGGGTGGTGGTGGCAAGGTGCCGGATGTGCCGGGCTGGGCGGTGCGCGACTATGGCAATCGCATCGGCGTCTTCCGCATGATGGATGTCATGGACCGCTATGGCATGAAGGGAACGGTTGCGCTCAACAGTGACCTTTGCCAGCACCATCCGCAGATCATCGAGGAATGCAACAAGCGCGGCTGGGAATTTATGGGCCACAACGAGTCCAACACCCGGCGCCTCAACGAAGTGCCTCCCGGCGAAGATGCGAAAATCGTCGAGCGCACGATCCGCGCCATCACGCAGGGAACGGGCCAGAAACCCAGGGGCTGGCTTGGCTCCGGCCTGCAGGAGACATGGGACACGGTCGATCATCTTGCCGCCAACGGCCTGGATTATGTGGCCGACTGGGTGAGCGATGATCAACCTGTCGTGATGACGCTCGAGGGCGGCAAGCACCTCATGTCGATTCCCTATTCGCTTGAACTCAACGACAAGCCCGCCTTCGACAAGATGCATATGACGCCGGGCGAATTCGCCGCCATGATCAAGCGGCAGTTCGATACACTTTGGCGTGAAGGCGAGATGCAGGCGCGCGTGATGGGCATCGCCCTGCATCCCTATATCACCGGCATGCCGCACCGGATTTCGGCGTTGGACGAGGCGCTTGACTATATCTGCAAGCATGACCGCGTGTGGCTCGCCACCGGCGCCGAGATTGCCGCCGCCGGTCGGGAGGTCCTTCTCGGCAAGTAAGTTGCAAGGGAGAGGTCACTGCCCACCGGGGGCTTATCCCGAGGTCTTGACGCCATGATGCCAAATCTATCCCATGCCGCTGTACCACCGCGGATGACCTCTTCCATGCTCAGTGCCGTCCATTCTTATGTCTATGAACGGCGCTGGGTCTGGGGATCTGTCATCGGCGGCCTCGCCGTTTGGGAATTCATCAGCCGCGTGATCGTCGGCTCGAAGCTCTTCCTCGCAGCGCCGACGCAGGTGGCCGTGGCGCTTGTCGAGCTGTCCCGCTCGGGAGAAATGGGCAAGCACATCTGGACGAGCTCAATTGAGTTCCTGCTCGGCTATGGACTGGCCTGCGCGCTGGGTGTCGGGCTTGGCTTCGTGATGGCGACCTCCAAGCCGGCCAAACAGGCCCTGCAGCCATGGGTCTCGGGCCTCTATGCAACGCCCACCGTAGCGCTGGCGCCGCTGTTCATCCTGTGGTTTGGCATCGGTATCCTCTCGAAGATCGTCGTCGTGGTCGTGCTGGTGATCTTCCCAGTCACCATCAACACGGAAACCGGCCTGCGCACCACCAGCCAGCAGCTCATCGAGACCGTGCGCAGTTTTGGTGCCAGCAAGTCACAAATCTTCTTCAAGGTCTCGCTGCCCTCCGCACTGCCCTTCATCTTTGCAGGCCTCAAGCTTGGTATCGGCCGGGGGCTCATTGGTGTGGTGGTGGCGGAACTGTTTGGCGCGCGGGCTGGTCTTGGCCAGCTCATCAGCCAGTCGGCAGAAACCTTCAACATGCCGAACCTGTTCGCGGGCGTGGCGCTTTTGGCGGGCGCGGGCATTGCTATGACGAGTGGCTTTGCCTGGCTTGAGCAGAAGCTTCTGCCCTGGAGGGAATGAGATGAGCGAAGTCAAACTCACCGTCAGCGGCATTTCGAAGCGCTTTGGCGATCTTGAAGTCCTGCGCAGCATCTCGACCGAGATCAATCGCGGCGAGTTCATCTCCATCGTGGGTCCGTCGGGCTGCGGCAAGACGACCTTCCTGCGCATTATCGGCGGTCTTGACACCGCAGCCTCGGGAGAAGTCCGGCTCGATGGACGTCGCATCGAAGGGCCGGGGACCGACCGCGGCTTTGTTTTCCAGCAGGACAATCTGCTCCCCTGGCGCGACATCCTCAGCAATACGGAGATCGGGCCGGAGATCGGTGGCAAGCGCTCGCCCGAGCAGCGCAGCCGCACCATGCAGCTGCTCAAGCTCGTTGGCCTTGGGGGCTTCGAGCACTATTTCCCGCGCCAGCTGTCAGGCGGCATGCGCCAGCGTGTCAATCTTGCGCGCGCACTCGCAGTCGATCCCGACCTGCTGCTGATGGATGAGCCCTTCTCGGCGCTTGATGCACAGACGCGCGAGATCATGCAGACCGAGCTCCTGCGCATCTGGGAAGAGGGGCGCAAGACCGTGCTTTTCGTCACCCACCAGATCGACGAGGCGGTCTATCTCTCGGATCGCGTCTTCGTCTTCGGCCGTCGGCCCGGACGCATCAGCGAGATCATCGACATCGACCTGCCACGCCCGCGCCCGCTTTCAATCAAGCGCACGCCGAAGTTTGTGGAATATGTCGATCACATCTGGAAGCTGATCGAAGAGGATGTGCGCGCCTCGGTGCTCGAGGAGCACACCGGCTGATCAATCGAGGATCTGTCCGCCGTCCCAGCTCATGGCCAGACGCCCGAGCAGCACGCGAAAATGATCGCTTGCCGCAATCGCGCGAAGAAACTCACGTTTCGTTGCCGCAGGGTCAGGTTCAAGCGCAGCTTGGGCTTCCGGAAACTGCGGTCCGAAGATGCGTGACAGGATGGCGGCGCGATCCTGAAAGGTGAGCGCAGCATCCGGATCGGGCTCGCCATGCAGCAGCAGCGCAAGCCATTCCTCTTCAGTTTCTTGCGGCAAACGCGCCAGCAGAGCACCGGTGAGATCACGCGCAAAGGCATGATCGGGATGGTCATCGCGGAACGGTGCCCGGTTCGTATGGCCAAGGTGGGGCACGACCAGCCATTCGGCTTTCTCGCGCGGGAAGCGGGCGAGAATGTCCACCTGCTCTCGCGCGACGTAAAAGCGGTTCAGGCCTTCGTCCAGCACGAAGTCATAGCCATTGGCCAGCAGGATTGGCTCCCAGCCCTCCCAGTTGGGCGTCATCGAGCCCGGCGCCACCGCCTCGCAGAGAACGATCTTCGGGCGAAAGCGCGTCCAGTCGTTGCCTGAGAGCACATCGCCCTCCGCGCCTTCCACATCGATTTTGAGAAAATCTACGTCCTTGACGCCATGGCGCTCGCAGAGATTGCCGAGCGTGGTCATGGGCACCCGTTGGGTGCTGTACCTCGCGCCGAAATCGGCAGTCTGTGCCGCGAATCTTTCGACCGTCGTGGAAAATCCGTGGAGACGATCGACCTTGTGGAACTCTGCCTCGCCCTCCCTGCGGCCAAGGGCTCCGCAGAAGATCAGGTCGCGCGGCCGCACTCTCGCGTAGAGATTGGCAAGCTCGCCCTGCGGCTCGACGACGATGCCGCTCCAGCCCTGCAGGTAGAACCAGCAGGACACATTGTCGGCGACCGGGTGCCCGGCACCCACATCGATGTAGAAGCCAGAACTGCGCCCCTCGAAGACACGCGACAAGTGGTAGTCCTCAAGATGCTGGGCATAGGACAGTTTCATCGGCGGGCCTTCCGGACAGGTGCTCGGGGTGCTCATTTCTATCATGGAATGGCCAGCTGAGACCCCTGCGACGCCGACGCTATTGATTCGACGCCGCTATTCGTGAATCCTGCGCCCGGCTGCGACCAAGCAGCATCTTGGGGAGGACAGGAATTGACGGGGCCCACCAGCACGAGAAATACGTTCAAATCGCCACTTCCGGTGCTGAACCCGCCTTCCGTTGCCATCGTCGGCGCCTCCGAGCGCGCCCGCTGGCCCCAGATCATCTTCAACAGCCTTCGCGAGGGCGGTTATCCGGGGAAGATTTTTCCGGTCAATCCGCGCGTGAACGAAGTCTGGGGCGTTCCCTGCTATCCCGACCTCGCCTCGCTGCCCGAGGCGCCGAGCCATGCACTGGTCATCGTGCCGGCAACGGCAGTCATCGAAGCTCTCGAGAAGGGCGTCGAAGCCGGGCTGAAGAGCGCCACCGTCTATGCCGGCAATATCGGCGAGGGTCATGACCCGGAGATCGTGGCGCGTGGCGATGCGCTGCGCGCGCTCGTGGCGCGCTCGGGTCTCGCGGTGAATGGTCCCAATTGCATGGGCGGCTATTCGCTGCGCGAAAAATTCTTCGGCTATCCGAACGGCGAGCTTGCGCGCCTGACGCCGGGCTCGGTCGCCTGCGTCTCCCAGTCGGGCGGCACGCTGCAGTTTCTCTGCAAGACCGGGTCTGATCGCGGCGTGAAGTTCAGCTACATGTTCTCGAGCGGCAACGAGATCGATCTCGACCTCGCCGACTTCGTGAATTTCTTCGTCGATGATCCACACACGAAAGTCATCGCGCTCTTCATCGAAGGCATCCGCCGTCCCGACATGTTCATGAAGGCGGCGGCGCGCGCGCTCGCCGCCGGCAAGCCCATCATCGCCATCAAGACCGGCAAGTCGCAGAAGTCGCGCGAGGCCGCCCAGTCGCACACGGGCGCCATCGCGGGCGACTACGATGTCTTCAAGGCCATGTGCGAGCGCTATGGCATCGTGCGCTGCGAGTCGCTGGACGACATGGTCGAGACCATGCTCGCTTTCCAGTGGGGCCGCCTGCCCAAGGGGCCGCGCGTGGGCTGGGTCACGACCTCGGGCGGCACGGTCGATCTGCTCTATGACTACATCGAGGAGATCGGTGGCATCCATTCGCCTGATTTCTCGGACGAGACCAAGGGCAAGATCCGCCACCTCGTGCCCGCTGAACTCGCGTTGAAGAATCCGCTCGATGCGGGCATTCCCTCGACTGATGCGGCTTCTGCCGAGATGAGCATCGCGGTGGCGAACGATCCCAACGTGGACATGCTGGCATGGGCGGGCACGCTGCCGACGGGCAAGCGCAAGACCGATCCCGGCGCGTTGAAGGCCATCATCGCGGGCACCGACAAGCCGGTTATCGCCTTCGGCCGCATGTCCTATGTGCTGGGGCCGGATGCGCTGGCTTTCCAGGACGACGTGGGCATCCCCTTCCTGCAGCGCCTGCCGGAAACAGTGCGGGCTCTCTCCAGTCTTGCCTTTTACGGCGCCCGCTCGGGCCGCAAGGTTGAAGCCTTGCCCGAGCCCTCGGGCAAGGTCGAGACGCTGGAACCCAAGGCCTTAGAGGCAGCGCTTGCGGCCAAGGGCATTACGCCGCCGCGCAGCGCCTTCGCGACGACGCCTGCGGCTGCTGCAGTCGAAGCCGAAAAGCTTGGCTTCCCCGTGGTGCTGAAGGTCGTCTCCCCGCAGTTCAGCCACAAGACCGAGATCGGCGGTGTGCGTCTCGATCTGCGCACGGCGGAAGCTGTGGAGGCCAATGCGAAGGATCTTCAGGAGAAGGTGCACAGCCTCGATCCCTCCGCCAAGGTCGAGGGTTTACTCGTGCAGGAGATGGTCTCGGGCGTCGAGATCATTCTGGGCGCGCGGACCGATCCGCTCTATGGGCCGATCCTGATCGTTGGCGCCGGCGGCATTCTTGTCGAACTCACCAAGGACGTGGCGTTCCGGTTGCTGCCGGTTGGCCGCGAGGAAGCGCGCGCCATGATTGGCGAACTGAAGGTCAGCAAGCTACTCAGCGGTTATCGCGGCAAGGCTGAGGCCGATGTGGATGCGCTGGTGGAGGCCATCTGCGGCCTCTCCGATTTCTATCTCGCGCATCGCCATGTGCTGACCGATCTCGAAATCAATCCGGTGATCGTCCTGCCGAAGGGGCAGGGCCTGCGCGCCGTCGACATTCGCCCCGTGCGGGCCTGACACAATTCTGGGAGGAACAAC
>CAISZN010000166.1 GCA_903889985.1 uncultured Hyphomicrobiales bacterium
GATAGTCCTTCAGGGCGACAAGCTCATGCGGCTCAGCGCCAACTTCCCTCGCGCAGGGCTCGCATGTTTAGTCATGCGGGAGGTGCCTGTTCTCGATTCGGCGCCCCCGGAGGTTCGATGCGCCGCTCGCTTGCCGCCCTCACCCTGATCTCCCTTCTGGCCAACGAGGCTGCCGCCCAGGATCGCGGAACGATAGCCCCCAAGCCGCTGCCGCCCCTGGCTCATCCGGAGGATCCGGCGACGCCGGCCAAAGAGCTGTTTGGCCGAAAGACGACCCCCACCAGCCAGAAGCCGCAGGTTGTCGGCTTCTACGCCAAGGGCTGTCTGGCGGGCGGTCAGGCGCTCCCCTATGACGGCGATGCCTGGCAGGTCATGCGGCTGTCGCGCAATCGCAACTGGGGCCATCCGGCCCTGATCTCCTTCCTCGAGCGCACGTCGCGGAAGCTCAGGGATGACAATATCTGGCCGGGCCTGCTGGTCGGCGACATGTCCCAGCCGCGCGGCGGACCGATGATCACCGGCCATGCCTCCCACCAGATCGGGCTCGATGCGGATATCTGGATGACGCCCATGCCCGCCCGCACCCTGAGCCGGACAGAGCGCGAGGAGATGTCCTCCACCGACGTGGTCAGGACCGATCAGCTGGATGTGGACTACAAGAGCTGGACGCCCGCCCATATGGCCATGATCCGGGCGGTGGCCCGCTCGCCCGAGGTGCAGCGCATCTTCGTCAATCCGGCGATCAAGAAGGCGATCTGCCGGGACGCGACGGGCGACCGGTCGTGGCTCTCCAAGGTCAGGCCCATGTATGGGCACAACTACCATTTCCATATCCGCCTCGCCTGCCCGGCTGGCGAAGAGGACTGCCAGGTGCAGGACCCGGTCCCGGCCGGGGACAGCTGCGATTCGAGCCTCGCCTGGTGGTTCAAGCCCGAGGTGCTGCATCCCAAGCCCAATCCGAACGCCAAGCCCAAACCGGCCATGACCCTGGCCGCCCTGCCCAATGCCTGCCGTGCGGTGCTCGACGCGAAATAGGCAGGAGGCTTCTCGCATCGGCGAAGAAGCTCGACTAGCATGGGGCCAGATCACGGAGGCCCCATGAAAGTCGCACTCATCCAGATGAATTCCGGCCACGACAAGGCCGCCAACATCGCCTCAGCCAGGGCGCTGATGGAACAGGCCATTGCGGAAGAGCGCCCGGACTGGATCTGCCTGCCGGAAGTCTTCGACTTCATGGGCGGCTCGCGTGAGGACAAGTTTGCCGCTGCCGAGACCCTGCCGGGGGGGGCAGCCTATTCCATGATGCAGGAACTTGCTGCGAAGCACCGGGTAGTCATCCACGGCGGCTCCATCCTGGAAAAGCTCGAGGGCGAGCCGCGTGTCGGCAACACGACGGTGGTCTTCAACCGCGATGGCGGCGAACTCGCCCGTTACCGCAAGATCCACATGTTCGACATCACCGCGCCGGACGGCAAGCAGTACAACGAGAGCGCTTCGATGAAGCCGGGCGATGCGGTCGTGACCTATGAGGTCGATGGCGTGCGCTTCGGCTGCGCCATCTGCTACGACCTGCGGTTCCCGGCGCTCTTCCAGGCGCTGGCGGATCGCGGTGCGCAGATCATTGCGCTTCCGGCAGCCTTCACGCTGCAGACGGGCAAGGACCATTGGGAAGTCCTCTGCCGGGCCCGCGCCATCGAGACGGAGACCTACTTCCTCGCCACCGGCCAGACCGGCAACCATGTGCAGGGGAATGAGGTTCGCGCCACATGGGGTCATTCCATTGTCGTGGACCCATGGGGACATGTGGTCGCGCGGGCGTCAGATGGCGTCGGCTATGTGGCCGCGCGCATCGATCCCGAGCGAGTCGGCAAGGTGCGCAGGATGATTCCCGTCGCGCAGCACAAGGTAAAGTTCGCCTGAGGGGGAGAGCCATGTTGGACACGGTGGTGGGCCGGAGGCTCAACCTTGCAAGGCTCGTGGGTGCGCAGGCAAAGCGCTCGGACGAGATGCAGACCCTGTTCGACTGGCTGATCGCCGAGGACAAGCGCATGGGCGTGCCCGATCTCGCGGGCCTGCCCATCGAGGAGGCCCGCCTATGGCGCGCCAGACAGACAGGGCGCACCAACGCTGACCTGCCGGATGTTGCAGGCACGCAGCGCTTCACAGTTCCCGGCATCAGTGAGGCGCCGCCCGTTTGCTGCGAACTGATCACGCCCCATGACGCCGGACCCGGTTGCCTGGTCTTCCTGCATGGCGGTGGCTGGGCCTTTGGCGATCTTGAATCTCATGCCCGGCTTGCGCGGATGCTTGCCCTCGAGACCAAGTTGCGCGTGCTCTATGTCGATTACCGGCTTGCACCCGAAACGCCCTTTCCGGGGCCTCTCGATGATTGCGTTGCCGCGTGGCGCTGGGCGGTGGCGCAGGCGTCGCTCAATTCTGCCTTCAACGGCCGGCTGGGCCTGTGCGGGGACAGCGCCGGCGGTAATCTTGCCATTGCCACCATCCTGCATGAAAACGAAGTCGGGCGGCGCGGACCCGATTTTGCGATGAGCTTCTATGGCGTCTTCGCAGACGACTTCGAGACGCCGTCCTATGAGCGCTTCGCGGCGGGCTTCGGCCTGAACCGTGTGGGCATGTCCCGCTTCTGGGACATGTATGCACCCAGTGAAACGCCGGGCCAGCCTCGACTCGACCCTCTCATGTGCCCGGTTCGGGCAAGTGAATCCTCGCTCGCGAGACTGCCGCCGCTCTTCTTCAATGCGGCGCAGCTCGATCCGCTGCTTTGCGATACGATCGGCTTTTGCGAGCGTCTCGAAGCTGCCGGCTGCGCCTACGAAGTGCATGTCCATGAAGGGGTGCACCATGGTTTCATGCAGCAGACCGCACGTCTGTCGGAATCGCGCCGTGCCTTCAGCATCATGGGCGAATTTGTCCGTCGTCAGATCGAAGGTTGATCCAAGGGAGAAACGCCCGCCGGGGTCTCGATCATCTGATCATTTCCGGTTGCCTCAAGGCATGGCTCAAGCCTAGCATCGATCTTGCTAGACCCTGGGCCGCAATCAGAATGCAGGAGAAAAAGATGGCCGAGCCACATCCAGTTGATGAAATCCTTCCAGCCCCGCGACTTGCCGCGCTCGGCCTTCAGCACGTCCTTGTCATGTATGCAGGTGCCGTTGCTGTCCCGCTGATCATTTCCGGTGCTCTGGGCCTCACGCCCGACCAGCGGGCCCTGCTCATCAATGCGGATCTGCTGGCCTGCGGCCTGGCGACACTCGTTCAGGCCATAGGCTTTCCGGGCGTTGGCATTCGCCTGCCGGTGATGATGGGCGTCACCTTCGCCTCCGTCGCCCCCATGCTCGCCATGGCCGGAGCCGCGAAAGCCGGAGGCGCGACAGGAACGCAGGCACTGCTATCCATTTACGGCGCCGTCATCGGCGCTGGCATCTTCGCGCTTCTCGTGGCGCCCCTGATCGGGCGGCTGCTGCGCTTCTTCCCGCCTGTCGTGACGGGCACGATCATTACGGTCATCGGCATTTCGCTGATGCGAATTGGTGTCGGCTGGGCTGAGGGGCCGCTGACCGTTGTGCAGATTGTCGATGGCGC
>CAISZN010000167.1 GCA_903889985.1 uncultured Hyphomicrobiales bacterium
CACCCATGCCACGACAGTTTTCAGGTCCTGCCCGGCTGAGGGCCACTTGAACTCTGGCGCCAGGCGATAATTGGCCGTGACTGCCAGCACGCCCCGGCTGGCGAAGAAGCGGCCGACATTGCCGAAGAAGTTCCCATCCTGCCGCTTGTCGCCACCCGTGAAGCCACCGCCGGGGATATAGATGCACACCGGCGCATCCTTGAGGCCGGGGGCCGCATAGACATCGACCTTCTGGCGCGCATGGTCCCCATAGGCGATGTCGAGCGTCTCGGTAACGCCTTCGACCTTCTCGAGAAGCGGCACGAAGGCGGCCTTGGTCTTCTG
The DNA here is from genome assembly GCA_903889985.1 of uncultured Hyphomicrobiales bacterium. Classification (GTDB taxonomy): domain Bacteria; phylum Pseudomonadota; class Alphaproteobacteria; order Rhizobiales; family Beijerinckiaceae; genus Terripilifer. The sequence continues at coordinate 325 of CAISZN010000167.1, forward strand.
GTTCAGTGCGGGCTCGGCGCCAACGCCCCATGATTGAAGAGCATCGCGAATGTCTTTGGGCAGACCGGTCATGGCAGGGCTTCCTTGTGCAAGTGGCAGGCAACGGACTGGCCATTGCCGAGATCGAGTAGCGGCGGCTCGTGGCTTTGGCAGATCGCATCGGCATGGGGGCAGCGGGTATGAAAGCGGCAGCCGCTCGGCGGTGCCAGCGGACTCGGGATTTCGCCGGTCACCAGCGTGCGACGACACTTCTGGCGGGGATCGGGCACCGGCACCACAGAGAGCAGCGCCTGCGTGTAGGGATGGGCCGCGCGCGTAAAGAGCACGTCACGCGGCGCGATTTCCACGATCTTGCCTAGATACATCACAGCGACGCGGTGGGAGATGTGCTCCACCACGGCGAGATCATGGGCGACGAAAAGATAGGCGAGCCCAAGGTCGCGCTGCAGGTCTTCCAGCAGGTTGATGACCTGAGCCTGTATGGACACGTCGAGCGCACTCACCGGCTCGTCGCAGACGACGAGCGCGGGGTTCAGCGCTATGGCCCGCGCGATGCCGAGGCGCTGGCGCTGGCCTCCGGAGAACTCATGCGGAAAATTGTTCATCTGGTCGCGCCGCAGCCCGACGCGATCAAAAAGCTCCTCGACGCGGTGCGTCAGGGCCCCGCCCTCGGCAAGACCGAAATTGACAAGCGGCTCCGCCACGATGGCGCCGGCCCGATGGCGCGGATTGAGGGACGAGAAGGGATCCTGAAAGACGATCTGGATGTCGCGCCGCAGCGGCCTCATGCGCCCCTCGGGCAGATGGGCAACATCCTGCCCCTTGAGCACGATCTGGCCCGAGGTCGGCTCCACGAGGCGCACGATGCAGCGCGCTGCACTCGACTTGCCGCAACCGCTCTCGCCGACAAGCCCGAGGGTTTCGCCTGCTGCGATGGAAAAGGAGATTCCATCAACCGCGTGGACCTTCCTGTCCGGGCGGAACAGGCCACCAGCCACCCGATAGTGCTTCACGAGATCGCTGACGGTGAGCACGGGCGCGTCAGCGCGCATGGGCCAACTCCCCCGAACGCCAGCACGCAGCCGCATGAGTGGCACTCGCGGCCGACCACTGCGGATAGGTCTCGCACTGCGCCACCTTCAGCGCGCAGCGTGGCGCAAACCGGCACCCCTGAGGCATGTTGGCTGGCGAGGGAACGAGGCCGGGAATTTCCGCCAGCCGTGCCGGGCGCACCTGCCCTGCCCCCATGCGCGGCACGGAGCGCATGAGGCCCGATGTATAGGGATGCAGCGGTTGGTCGAATACTTCCTCGACCGTGCCTTCCTCGATCTTGCGCCCTGCGTACATGACCACCGCACGATCGCAGGTTTCGGCAACGACACCCAGATCGTGGGTGATGAGAATGATAGCCATGCCCAGCCGGTCACGCAGGTCGAGCAACAGGTCGAGGATCTGGGCCTGCACCGTCACGTCGAGTGCGGTGGTGGGCTCATCAGCGATGAGCAGGCGGGGCGAGCGGGCCAGGGACATGGCGATCATGACGCGCTGGCGCATGCCGCCGGAGAAGTGATGGGGATAATCATCGAGCCGGCGATGCGCGTCGGAGATCCGCACAAGCTGCAGAAGTTCAATGGCACGTTCACGCGCCTCAGCCTTGCTGGCGCCACCAAGACGGATGGCCTCCGTGAGCTGCCGGCCAATGGTAAGCACCGGATTGAGGGATGTCATCGGCTCCTGGAAGATCATGCCGATCTCGCCGCCGCGCACACCGCGCATGGCCTCTTCGTCGAGGCCCAGCAGATCGCGCCCGTTCAACCTGACAGCGCCACCACAGACGCCCGGCGATCCATCCACAAGGCGCAGGATCGACAGGGCCGTCATGCTCTTCCCGCAGCCGCTCTCGCCCACGAGGCCGAGGATTTCTCCTGCACCGAGCATGAAGGACAGCCCGTCAACAGCCCGTACGCGATGCCCACCAGCGACAAACTCGGTCCGCAGGTCTTCCACCTCCAGCAAGGGGGCTTGCGGGTTCATCGCAGTGCCACCCGTCCGGCCATGCGCGGATCGAGCAGATCGCGCAGGCCGTCACCGAGAATGTTGATCGACAGCACGGTGAGGCCGAGCAGACATCCGGGACACAGCAGGATCCACGGCGCATTGCGGATGAAGGTCCGCCCTGCCGACATCATGTTGCCCCAGCTTGGCGTCTCCGGGGGCGTGCCCGCACCAAGGAAGCTGAGCGAGGCCTCGAGGATCACCGCCAGCGCGCAGATGAAGGTCGCCTGCACGATCAGCGGTGCCATCGAATTGGGCAGCACATGCTTGGCCAGCAGCTTGAGCGGGCGCGTGCCGACTGCAATGGCCGCCTCGATATAGGTCTGTTCGCGCACGGTCAGCACGACCGAGCGCACCACGCGAACCACGCGCGGAATTTCAGGAAGGGTGATCGCCAGCACGAGGGTGAGGGTGCCCGGCTTATTGATGGAAACGAGCGCGATGGCGAGCAGAATGGCGGGGATCGACATGAGCGCATCGACCACCCGCATGATGATGGCATCGGCCATCCTGTAGAAGCCACTCACGATGCCGATAACGAGGCCGAAGACCGTGCTGAGGGTGGCCACACCGACGCCCACCACGATGGACACCCGGCCGCCATGCAGGGCCCTGCTGAAGACGTCACGCCCGAAAGAATCCGTACCGAAGGGATGCTCCCACGAAGGCGCGCGAAGGCGCTGGGCCGGGGCCATGGCCAGTGGATCGGCCAGCGGCAGCCAGGGAGCGAGAAGCGCCGACAGAACGACAACCAGCAGAAAGAGGCCCGCGACGGCAGCACCGGGCCGGCGACGCGCAAAGCGCCACAGGCTCGCGCCTGCGCTGGTCATCCGGTCTGTGCTCAACACAAGCGTCACGATGGTTCTCAGTAGCGGATGCGGGGATCGAAGAGGCTGTAGGACAGGTCGATGAGAAGGTTCAGCAGCACATAGATGATCGAGAAGAACAGGATCAGGCCCTGGATGACCGGATAATCATGGGCAAGGATGGAATCCACCGTGAGCCGTCCAAGGCCCGGGATGGCGAAGACGCTCTCGGTGATGACCGTGCCACCAATCAGCAGGGCCACACCCACACCCGCAGTCGTCACGATGGGCACCGCCGCGTTCTTTAGCGCATGAACGAAGAGCACCACGCGCATGGGCAGCCCCTTGGCTCGTGCGGTGCGGATGTAATCCTGCCGCAGAACCTCCAGCATGGCACTGCGACTCATGCGGGTGAGCAGCGCCATGTAGGCAAGACCGAGCGTGATCGTCGGCAGGGTAATGTTTGCCAGAAAAGGGCCGATGCCTTCGCGGATCGATGTGAAACCCTGCACCGGAAACCAGCGCAGCTGGATCGAGAACAGCCAGACGAACAGATAGCCGGTGAAGAAGACCGGAAACGAAAACGACATGACGGAACCGGTCATGACAAGGCGATCCACCCAGCTTCCCGCCCGCGAGGCGGCGAGCACCCCCAGCGGCACCGAGATGCACAGCGCGAAGATCATGGTTGTGAGCGCCAGCGACAGGGTCGGCTCGATGCGCTGCCCGATGAGCGTCGTTACAGGAATGTTGGACAGAACCGAGTGGCCGAGATCGCCATGCAGCAACTGGTCGAGCCATAGGGTGAATTGTTCAAGGAGGCCCTTGTCGAGACCGAGTGCCGCGCGGACACGGGCGACGTCGGCCTCTGTCGCAGCCTCACCCGCCAGCAACACTGCGGGATCGCCGGGTGTCAGGCGCAACAACAGAAAAATGAAGGTCACCACGGTCGCCGTGACCGGGATGACCCCAAGAAGCCGCTTGGCGACATAGAGCAGCATGAAGTCTCAGCTGCCCTTCTCGACGCCCCAATAGACCACGAAGGGGGTCTGGGCGAGGCCCGAAAAACCCTTGCGCATGGCCATCATGGTGGGCGTCTGCAGGACCGGCACATAGGGCACGAATTCCATGGCCCGCAGCTGGATCTTTTCCGCAATGGCCTTGCGCTCGTCGAGCGTGGCCGCATGGGCGAAATCATCCTTCAAGGTCTCGATTTCCTTGTCGCAGGGCCAGCCGGCGGCGGCCTGCTCGCAGTTGGACGCGAGATAGACATTGGTCATGGGCGAGGCGACATCGATGCCGAAGTTCGCCGAATGGGCGAGGTGCCAGCCACCCTGCAACGGCGGATCCTTCTTGTTGCGGCGCGCCAGCATGGAGTTGTAGTCCATGCCCTGCAGTTCGACGTTCACGCCTATCTTGCGCAGCTGCGAGGCCGTCATCTGGGTGGCCGCATCAAAGGCCGGATGGTTCGTCGGCTCCAGCATGATGATCTTCTCGCCGGCATAACCGGCTTCCTTCAGCAGTGCCCTGGCCTTTTCAAGATCTGGCTTCACCGCGCCCGCGCTCGACCCATAGGTCGAACCGCACATCAGGAAGGCCGAGCAGACCGTGTAAAGCGACTTGTCGCCGGTGATTGCCTGCCCATAGAGATCCTGATCCATGATGTAGAGCAGAGCCTGCCGCGCCTTCACATTGTTGAAGGGCGGATGCAGGTGGTTCATGCGCAGATAGGGCTGGTTGCCCGCCAGATCCGTCGGGCGCACGATGATGTTCTTGTCGTCCTTCAGCTGCGGCAGCACATCGAAGGCAATGCTCTCGATCCAGTCGACCTCGCCCGCCTGCAGCGCATTGGCAGCCGTGTTGACGTCGGGCATGGAGATCATCTCGACCCTGTCGATCTTCACGACCTTGCCCCCTGCCATGCCATCATTGGCATCGCTGCGCGGCACATATTTCGTATTGCGCTCATAGATGGAGCGCACGCCGGGCTGCCAGAGGTCCTTGCGGAAGATGAAGGGCCCCGACCCGATCGGCTCGAACTGCGGCGCAGAATCCGGCAGGTTCGCGATGCGTTCCGGCATCATGAATGCGGCATAGCCACTGGGCTTTGCGAGCGCCTCCAGCACCAGCGCGAAAGGCTGATTCAGGGTGAGAACGATGGTCTTGTCACCTTCCGCCACAAGCGATTTGGTCGATGACGCGAGCTTGCTGCCAAGCCCGTCCTTCTTCATGAACTTCTGCAGGGAGGCAATGCAGTCGGCCGCCGTCACCGGCTTGCCATCGTGCCACTGCAGCCCATCGCGCAGGGTGAATCGCCAGATCAGATGGTCGGGCGACTCAGACCAGTCACCCACCATCTGCGGTTGCGGCTGGCGCTTCGAATCCAGCGCAAACAGTGTTTCGTAGATGAGATGGCCGTGGTTGCGCGTGCCGTAGTTCGTATTGGCGAAGGGATCGAGGATCCGCACCTCAAGCTGCGGCACGGCGCGGATGACCTTCTCGGCCGCCTGCACGCCAGTACCGAGCAGCGCCACGAAAAGGCCCGCGGCGATGCCAGATCGAATGTGTCGCAGCATGGCCATCCCGGTCCTCATTCGGCCGCAGCGCGACGGGGCTCGGGCGAGCGGTTGCGGAAATAGGGCAGGATCTCTTCTGCAATCGCGATCTGGTTCTCGCGCACCAGTTCCGGCGGCATGGTGCCGAACTGCGTCTTGGTGAGGGAGATGTTGAATCCGCCACGATCCTGGCATGCCGCGAGCTTCTCGCGCACGGTGTTGGGGCTGCCCACGATCACGAGCCCCTTGTCGAGGATTTCCTCGACCGTCTGGCGCGCCCCGCGATAGCCCTTGATGGCCCGCACGCGCTTGATCGATTCCACGCTCGAATAGCCGGGCGGCATCATCATGGTGGGATTGCGGGTGAGGAACTCGTTCATATAGGCCTCGAGATGCGGACGCACATCACGCAGGGCCTGCTCGTCCGTCTCGCGCACGAAGAGGGCGTTCGACCAGGCGAGCTGATCGGGCGAAGCCTCGTAGCCAGCTTTCAGCGCCTCTTCGCGATACATGTCGAAGGTGCGCGCCACCGCATCGAAGGGCGCCAGCGTCTGGCAATAGGTGTACTTGCGCTGCGCTGCCCAGCGGATCGTGCTGATCGAGCCGGACGAGGGAATGAAGATCGGCGGATGCGGCTGCTGATAGGGCCGTGGCCAGGGGTTCACATATTTGAACTTGTAATATTTGCCGTTGTATTCGAACGGCCCCGGCTCGGTCCATGCGCGGATGATGAGGTCATGGGCTTCCTGGAAGCGTCCCTGCGATTCAGCCGGATTGCCACCAAAGGTGTGGTATTCCGCGCCGATGCCGCGCACGAAGCCGGCAATGAACTTGCCGCGCGTGATGTTGTCGAGCATGGCGAACTCTTCCGCCACCATGAGCGGATTGTTCAGCAGCGGCAATGCGCGTCCCAGAATGCCAAGCTTGCCGTTCTTGATTCGACGCGCCAGCGCACCAGCCATGACACCGGGCTGGGGCATCATGCCATAGGCCGTCTGATGGTGTTCGTTGACGATGACGCCGGCAAAGCCGACCTCGTCGGCAAACTCCATCTGGTCGAGATATTCGTTGTAGAGTTCGGCGCCCTTGATCGGGTCGTAATGGCTGTTGGAAAGATTGACCCAGGCGGTCCCCTCGCGGCGGATCACGTCGAGGTCCATGTGCCGGTAGGGCATCAGGTGGAAATGGAAGATCTGCATGGTTCAGCCCCTCGCCGTTGCAAGGAAAGAGTCGACGAGCGACACAAAGGCCGCCGGCTTTTCAAGATGGGGAGCATGGCCACAGGCCGGCACAATCTCGACCCTGGCCTTGGCAAGGCGCTTCTGCCATTCGCTCGCATAGCCCACAGGCGCGACCTGATCATTCGCCCCCCAGACAACCAGAGTTGGAACGGTCACACGATGCAGCCACTTCATGAGGTGAGGATCGTGCAGGCGCGGCTCCCATGTCAGGCGCGCGCTCATCTCGTTGTTCTGCAGGCGCACATCCTCTGACTCCGGGCCGAGCGTCGAGGCCACGTAGACATCCGCCACCGCCGCGTCATGGAAGAAGACCCGCACGCCCTCTTCATCTCCGCGCAGGAAGATATCAGGCTGGGGCAACTCGGTGAGATGGATCCCGGCAGGGCCGACGAGAACGAGGCTCGCGACCCGTGTGGAATTGCGCATGGCCAGATCGGCAGCAGCCCAGCCGCCAGCTCCACAGCCGAGCAGAATGACGTCACGCAGATCGAGACGGTCAAACAGATCGAGATGGAAATTGGCGAGATCCCCGACGGTGTCGAGCCAGGCCGGAACCGGCTGTCCACCGAAACCCGGATGCTCGGGCACGATCACGCGATGCTTGCGTGCAAGCTCGTCCATATAGGGCTGCCAGCCCTGCGGACCGAAGAAATCGCCAAAGATCACAAGGGGTGTGCCCGATCCGGCGCTCCAGACCCGCAGGCCATATCCTCGAACATCGATCATGTCTGCCGAAGCCTGCGGCATCTGCCCTCCCCCAAATGAAATGCTGTTTTCAGCACGCTAAAGAGCGCGAGGGCCCCGGTCAAGCGCCGGGAATGCAAAGGAAAATGTTGCCACATGCTTCACAAAGCGGTGTGGGCGTCTATGCTGCAGCCAATGACTGAAAAACAGACAACTCAGGAAGGGCACCGCGCGCGGTTTGCCGCCATGCCGGTTTCAGCACGGGCTGCTGCCTATGTCTCCTTCGGCTCGCTGATGCTGGTCGTCATGGCCACCGTGGTCAAATTCCTCGGCGACCGCTTTTCAAGTTTCGAGCTGATGTTCTTCCGCTCGATCCTTGGATTCCTGTTCGTGCTGCCCTTGTTTGCGCGCGATCCGATGGAGCCGTTCCGCACCCGGCGGCAGGGCATGCATTTCATTCGCGGCTTGACCAGCACCTTCGGCAACGGATGCTTCTTCTGGACCATCACTCACATGATGCTGGCGGATTCCATGGCGCTGCAATTCTCGCGGCCGCTGTTCATGATTCCGCTGGCGCTGTTCTTCCTGTCCGAAAAAGTCAGTGCAGACCGGATCTGGGTCGCGCTCGTCGGATTTCTCGGCATCCTGATTTATGCACGTCCCTTCACCCAGGGCTTCGACAGCAATGCACTGGTGGGTGCCACGGGGGCACTGATGGGCGGGCTGGTCGTCGTGTCGATCAAGCGCCTGTCATCGACCGAGCCGACCAAGGTGATCATGTTCTACTATGCGTTCTGGAACGCGGTCTTTGCCTTGATCCCCTCGATTTTCACATGGGTCTGGCCGAATGTTCAGGAATTCGTCCTGCTCTGCCTGCTGGCCTTTCTCGGCATGGCGGGCCAGAGCCTTGTCACCAAGGGGGTGACCATGGGCGATGCCACGGCGCTGGCACCGCTGGACTATTCGCGGATTCTCTATTCCGCGATCATCGGCTTCGTGTTGTTTGGCGAGCTGCCGGGGCTGTGGAGCTTCGTAGGCATGGCCCTGATCCTGGCCGCTTCGATCTATCTCGTGCTCAGCGAGAAAAAGCGGGGCAAGGGCGCGGCCTGAGGGGCCGCGCCTTGTCGTCAACGCTTCGTCTTGAGATCCACGGCAAGGCCGCGCTGCACGCCGGGGCGCGCCATCATGGTCTCGAACCAGCGCTTCACATGAGGGAACTGCGCCAGATCGACCTCGTGGCGCTCATGGCGCCAGGCCCAGCCGAGGATGGCGAAATCCGCGATGGAGATAGGACCGGCAAAGAACTCGACCTGCGAGAGACGCTTGTCGGCGACGCCATAGAGCCGCAGCGTTTCCTTCTTGTAGCGCTCCAGACCATAGCGGCGGTCTGCTTCATCCTTGACCATCAGGAAGTGGTGGACCTGCCCGGGCATGGGGCCAAATCCGCCCATCTGCCACATCAGCCATTCCCATGCGGCAATCCGGGCCGGTCCTGAGGGGGCCAGGAACTGTCCGGTCTTTTCAGCGAGATAGAGGAGGATCGCGCCTGATTCGAAGACGCTCACCCGGCCCGAGTGGCCGTCGGGATCGATGATCGCCGGGATCCGGTTGTTGGGGCTGATCGCCAGGAATTCAGACTTGAACTGCTCGCCATTGCTGATGTCGACCGGATGCACCGAATAGGGCAGGCCCATCTCTTCCAGAGCCACGCTGATCTTTCTGCCATTGGGCGTATCCCAGGTGTGAAGCTCGATGGTCATTTGGATTGGGCCTCCTTCGTTGCGGGCGCGTTTCGCGCCTTCCCAAGCATGCCCGCGGCCCCGCGACAAGGCCGCTCTTGCCATGCAGCAGCGGCCAGCCTTACCATCCCCTCATAAACGGGAGGAAACATATGCTCACTGCCAAGGATGTTGGTGGCCTGATGGCCATGATGCCGGCTTTCGCAACGGATGAGGCCAATACCATCACGGCGCGCAACACGGTGGACGTGGGACGCCTTCATGCGGGCCTCGACCGCATGGTCCGCGATGGGGCCAACGTCATCTCGACGACAGGCAGCTTTGGCGAATGCCACACCTTGCTTCCGGACGAATTCGAGGTGCTTGCCAACGAAGCGGCTGCGGTGGTGAACCAGCGCACGGCACTCTTTGTCGGCATTACATCCGACAATGCGCGCGAAGCCTATGAGCGCATGAAGATCGTGTCGCAGACCAAGGCCAATGGCGTGCTGGTGGGCATTCCCTATTACTTCCCGTCGACTGCTGGCAACGCGGTGCGTTTCCTGCGTGATCTGTCGGAAGCCTTCCCCAAGCTGAACATCATGCTCTACCACAACCCGACGCTGCACAATATCACGCTGCGTCTGGAGATGTTCGACGAGCTGATCAAGATTCCACAAATCGTCGGCATGAAGGACAGCCATCGCGACACACTGACCATGCTGCAGCTGCTCGACAAGGTGAAGGGCAAGATCAGCGTCATGGTCAACCAGTTCCAGTCGATCCCCTTTGTCGAGATGGGGGCTGCCGGCTTCTGGTCGATTGATGCGTGGATGGGGCCTTGGCCCCTGCTCGCCCTGCGCGACGCCTTGAAGGCGGGTGACTTTGCCCGCGCCAAGTCGATCATCCTCGATCTTGCGCCTGCGGGCACCCGCAAGACGGACCTGTCCTGGCGCGAAACCGCGTCGAAAATCGCGATCCGTTACGCGGGCTATGTGAACCCCGGCCCCCTGCGCGCGCCCTTCCTCGAAATCCCGCCGGAAGTCGACGCCGCTGCCAAGAAGAAAGCCGAACGCTGGAACCAAATCAGCCTGCGCTACGGCAAGCCGAATTCGGAACAGGCTGCCTGATCAGGCAGCCGTCTTCGGGAATTCAAAGTCGCAGACGGCGGCCAGCGCCTCCGTCAGTTTTGGCACCAGCGCTCCAAGGCGCTGGTGTCCGCGTTCCGCACTGGCGATGGTGGCGTCACCGAAGAGCCCCGTCGGTGAGAGATCGCGGGTCAACCAGGCGTGGGTGGCGCCGGTGAATTCAAGCGCAAGCACTTCGCTCGTGCGCTTGGGATAGAAGCAGTCGCGCTTGTCCAGCCGCACCCGTGAAGGATCGAGCGCCAGCATCAGGCTCGTCTCCCAATCGCCTGCATGAATGCCAAGCTCCGCCTCATCCGCACTGACGGGAACCGGATCAGGCACCATGGCGGGCGGGAAGATATTGAAGACCGCAAGCCCGGTCTCCGCCCGCACATCGCGCGCGACGCTTTCCAGCAGCGATCGATTGCCTCCATGACAATTGAACAGCACGAAGCGCTGAAAGCCGCTCGCCTTGGCGCTGCGGGCAATATCATGAACGACCGCGCTCAGTGTCGAAGCTGAGAGCCAGAAAGTGCCCGGAAAGCCCACATGCTCGTTGCTCTTGGTGATGGCGAGTGCTGGCAGGCGAAACGCCGGCGTCCGGTCGGAGAGGCCCGCAAGCGCCAGGTCCGTCAGACGCTCCGCGAAATAGAGGTCGCAATCGATGGAGAGATGGCGGCCATGTTGCTCGACGGCACCCACCGGCAAAACGAGGGCGGCCCGGCTCTTGTCGATGGCCTGCACTTCCGGCCAGGTGAACTTGGCTAGGTGACGGTTCATCAAGGTTCCTGCCTGTCAGCTTGCAAGTGAATAGCCATAGGAGCGACGGAACATCTCGCCCATGTGTTCGGCGGCTGTGCAGGTGGCGAACTGGCGCGGACGCCCCTCACCAAGGCAGGTGGGCATGGGCTCGATGATGCTGTCAGGAGATGGACTGTAGAAGAACGGAACCGAATAGCGATCGCGACCGCCCTGCCGTGTCATCACCCGATGCAGGTTGGAGCGATAGACCCCATTGGTCCACCTTGCCATGAGATCGCCGAGGTTGACGACAAAGCTCTCCGGAATGGGTGTCGCCTCGATCCATTTATCATCGACGGTGCGCACTTCGAGCCCGCCTGCGTCATCCTGAGCGAGGATCGTAATGCCACCCCAATCGGTATGGGCGCCTGCGCCCATCTGATTGAAGGCTGCCCTGGCCGGCTGGGGCGGATAGTGGATCAGTCGCTGGGTGGCAGAGCCCGGTGCATAAAAGGGCTTGAACCAGTCCGGCTCCAGGTCGAGCGACACCGCGATGATGGACAGAATGCGATCCCCGAGCGCGCTCATGCGCGCATAATAGTCGATCATCTGCCCGCTGAAGTCGGGCAAAGCCGCGGGCCACTGGTTGTGGCCATAGCCGCGCATCTTGCGAAGCGACAGAGGATGGTCCTGTGGCAATTCCAGGCAGCAGTAGAAGGTCTCCTTGAGATCGGGCGGCGCCTTCTCGGAATCCGAGTCCTGACTGTCCAGGCTCTGGCCCCCGATGGGCTCATAACCCGCCGTGCTTGGCGACTGGCGCATGTGGATCGCAAGCTTGTCCTCGAGCGGCAAAGCAAAGAAGGCACGAGCCGCGGCAAACTGCGCTGCGACGAAGTCTGCCGGAACGCCATGGCCTGTCACATAGAAAAAACCCGTTTCCAGGCAGGCCTCCCGAACCTGGTGCGCCGCCTCCGCGAGGCCCGCCGGGTCATGGACCTTCGAGATGTCGATCACCGGGATCAGGTGCGGTTTTTCAGGCGTGGCATAGAGGTGCATGGCAATGACCGAGCGCGAGGACCTCGCAAAATGCAAGCAAGTCATGCGCCAAATCAGAGACTTGCAAGCAAATTTCAAGTCCTGGCACCACCAGGGCACGGACACGGCGTGCCCTGGTCGATATGCCACATTTGATCCCCAACAAGCGCAATCGCGACCCATTCTGCCGCTTGCATGTCTGTCTCAGGTTTGATGTTAGTGACGAATTCGAGTTAGCGGCGGGGTTCCTGTGCAGAAGTTCATTCCAATCCTGATGATTTTCGGCCTCGCCGGCTGTGCTGGCGCGCCCATCATGAGCGTGGGACTTTCTGCGGAACCTGGCCGGACTGGCTCGGTCGTGTCTGCCGAGGAGCCAGTCCTGCCCTCGAAGCGCGTCGTGGCACGTCGCTCGGCCGGCAAGCCTGCGCCGCAGGCACCTCAGGCGGAGGCGGTTGATCCAAATGAGGAGCAGGCGGACCGTGCCGCACGGGCGAATGATCAAGATGTTCAACGCCTCGAGCGTGCGGCCAAGAGCGCAACATCGAGCATCTGCCGGGGCTGCTGACGTCAGTCTGGTCAGAGCGGACCGGCCGGCTTTGCACGGATCGCCTGCAGCTTCCGCGCAGCGTCGTCCACATCCGCCTCTGCCCAGGTGAAGCCCGTGTCCTCATAGTGCAGAAGCCAGTCGTGATAGGCCGTCTGGCGCGACGTGACCGGATGGTAGTTCGGATATTGCGGGCCAAACTCCATATTGGCCGACCAATGGGTTGCCACCACGGGCTTGCCGATGAGCAGGCACTCGGCAATGTTGA
>CAISZN010000168.1 GCA_903889985.1 uncultured Hyphomicrobiales bacterium
CCCACCGAGAGCAATGCTCCCACAACGATCACCGACGAGATCGCATTGGTCACCGACATGAGCGGTGTATGAAGCGCAGGCGTCACCGACCAGACGACGTAGTAGCCGACGAAGATCGCCAGTGCGAAAATCGCCAGTCGGAAGACGAAGGGGTCGATCGCCCCACCCGACAAGGCCGAGGCCGCTCCGCCGCCAGCGGCAGCGAGCTGATCGGCGTAGTCCTGTGCAGCGCGCTGCACGGTGTCGAGAAATTGCTGAGTCGTTTCGCTGGCCATCTGTTGCCCTCTCGGATTGGCCTTCGCGGCGGGGGAGCCGCGCCGTTACGCCTTCGGCTGGAAATTCGGATGCACCACCGCGCCGTCACGGGTGAGCAGTGTTGCCTTGACGAGTTCGTCATCCCAGTTGGGAGCAAAGCTCTTGCTCTCCTTGCTGATGAGCGTGTCGAGGAAGGCGAGCAGGTTGCGCGCATAAAGGCTCGACGACGTCGCAGCGAGGCGACCGGGAATATTGAGATGGCCGACGATCTTGACCCCATTCTCGGTGGTCACGACCTGCCCCGGCACAGCCAGTTCACAATTGCCGCCACGCTCAACCGCCAGATCGACGATCACGGAGCCGGGCCGCATGGACTGCACCATCTCGGCCGTGATGAGTTTGGGCGCAGGGCGGCCCGGAATGAGCGCCGTCGTGATGACGATGTCCTGCTTGGCAATGTGCGAAGCGGTCAGCGCCGCCTGCTTGGCCTGGTATTCCTTGGACATTTCCTTGGCGTAGCCGCCGGCAGTCTGAGCCTGCTGGAACTCCTCGTCCTCAACGGCCAGGAACTTCGCCCCGAGCGATTCAACCTGCTCCTTGGTAGCCGGGCGCACGTCAGTGGCGGTCACGATGGCTCCCAGGCGGCGCGCTGTGGCGATGGCCTGAAGGCCCGCAACGCCCACACCCATGATGAAGGCCTTGGCCGCAGGCACCGTGCCCGCAGCGGTCATCATCATCGGGAAGGCGCGACCATATTCGCTCGCCGCCTCGATAACGGCGCGATAGCCGGCAAGATTGGCCTGGGATGAGAGCACATCCATAACCTGCGCGCGGGTGATGCGCGGCATCAGCTCCATGGCAAAGGCCGACAGCCCGGCCGCCGCATAGGCAGCCAGGGCGGCATCATTGCCGTAGGGGTCCATGATGGAAAGCACCGCCGCGCCACGGTTGGCGGTGGACAGGGTCGCCGGATCGAGCCGACGGACCGACAGCACCACATCCGCGCCGGCGACGGTCTCCGCGGCGGGCACAACCTTCGCGCCCGCAGCTTCAAACTCCGCGTCGGGAATGCCGGAATGGCGACCGGCGCCTGCAGCAACAACCACCTCTGCGCCAAGGCCAATGAGCTTCTTGACGGTTTCTGGGGTCGCGGCAACGCGCGTCTCTGTCAGATCGGTTTCGACTGGGACGGCAATACGCATGCGGAGCTCCGGGCCGGGGGCAGGAATTCCAGGCCGCCGATCTCCCGCCGAGGCGGAACCCAGCGGCGCTGACGAAGGCAGATCAGAGAAGCGTGACTGCCATGAAGATCATCAGGAGGACCAAGGCCACGGTCGACCACTTGGTCAGGGTGATGAACAGGCGATAAGTCCGCTCGTGCTCAGCATAGTCCATCGCGGGATGGCCACCGGAAACCTGCGTGTCAGCCATAGTCTTGGGTCCTTGGTATGTGTTAGCCCATATTTGCTTAGCCCAAAGACCCGGCACCCGCAATCAGCCGCGGCTGCGCTACAAGAACTGCCCGTGGATTGCAGCCCACCGTGTCAGCCCCGCCACGCCGTGCGGGCCTGCCACAGGACATAGAGGCTGAGGCCGGCTGATCCGAATAGATGAACCGGACCCAGCGCCACAGAGGTGGCGGCCTCAAGCCAGCCAGATGGGGGCAGGCCGGAATGAAGAACTGCAAGACATCCCAATGGCAGGGAGAGCGCAGCAAGCCGAAGCCCGGATTCCGGTCGCCGGAACAGGGTCAATCCAACCAGCACAACCGACAGGTAATAGGCTTCGACCCATGAGGACCGCCCAAGGGATTGGGCTGCCAGGATCGTGACCAGGGTCCCGGCAATCACCAGCATCATGCGGCCAGCTCCAGACCGCCGCCGGGTGATAAGGGGCACGAGGAGGAAAAGCGGGGTGACGACCAGCACAAGGGCGGCGGCCACAGCAGCCGACCACCCTCCGACCCACCACATCGTCAGCGGGTAGAATGGCTGGCTGGCACCGACAAACAGCGCAATGCGCGCCGCAGCCGCCTCGAGGGGATCCAGAACGGCTTCGCTCATGGGGGCGTCAGACCAACGGCCAAAAGAGCTTCGCGCTGCCGCTCCGCAACCTTTTGCAGGTCAAAGCCTTCAAGGGCTTCCTCGAAGAGGCGATGAAAATTCAGCTTGGCGTCAAGATGCAGGAACACGCCGCCAAGACCGATTGCGGCTCGATCCATGAAAACGAATTCGCGCGGGATCTTCACCGGGCCTTTCTGCTTGAGCGCCATGTGGACCGTATAGGCCTCGCGGCGCCCATATTTGGACGGCTCGACTCCATCGGCGACGCTGCGAACGCGATCATCGAGCACGGGCGCAAAAATAAAGCGCGCCCAGATATTGAGGATCTCGACCAGGTCCTTGCGCAGGCCACGGAAGCCCCAGGCCTCATAGGCATGGACGATGCGCTCCTCGTCATTGGCCAGCAATCCGCGATAGAGATCGACCACACCCGCCACAAAGCGCGCAGGAAAGATCCGAATGCAGCCATAGTCGAGAAGATTGATGCCCTCGCCCTCGCCAAAGACCGTGTAGTTGCCCAGATGCGGATCCCCATGGATCACGCCATGCTGGCTGAAGGGCTCCCACCA
>CAISZN010000169.1 GCA_903889985.1 uncultured Hyphomicrobiales bacterium
CAGCCACGCGCTTGTCCGTGGCAAGCAGCGGATTGAGTCTCAGGCCCACGCTGCGGAAACCGCCATCGGCGGCGGCCTCTATTTGCCCGTCGGGGCCGGCATCGAGAATGGTGAGGGCGGCAAGGGAAAGGATCGTCATGGCGCATCAGGACCACGCCGCGCGCGCCCTGTCGAGAGGGCCCTTCAGGTGAGCGCTGCTGGCAGCACGAGCCGGGCCCGCACACCACCCAGCGGCGAGGCCTCAAGTGCAATGGAGCCGCCATAGATGGCCGCAAGATCCGCGACGATGGAGAGACCGAGCCCCGAGCCCGGCTTCGTCTCATCGAGCCGCTGGCCGCGCTTCAGAGCCTGCGCCCGCGCCTCTTCGGGCAGGCCCGGACCATCGTCGTCGATGGTGATCTCGAGCTGCGGCGCATCCTGTGCCCCAACCGCTGCGGCTACGCGGATCTCGACGCGTGTGTCGGCCCATTTGCCGGCATTGTCGAGCAGGTTGCCGACCATCTCCTCGAGGTCCTGTTTCTCGCCGCGGAAGCGGCTGCCGGGCGCAACCTCGGCCACGAAGAGAATCGCCCGCTCGTCATAGATCTTGTCGAAGGTGCGCACGAGCGCGCTGACCGAAGGCTCCACGTCGCTCACCGAGCCGATGACGCCAGCGCGGGCAGATGCGCGCGCCCGGTCGAGATAGAGCGTCACCTGATCGCGCATGATCGCAGCCTGTTCGGCCACCTTTGCGGCCAGCGGAGTTTCCTGCACGCGCGCTTCGTTGGTGATGACGCTGAGCGGGGTCTTCAGCGCATGGGCAAGGTTGCCCACCTGCGTGCGGGCGCGCTCGAGGATTTCCTTGTTTGAGGAGATCAGCAGGTTGAGCTCGCCGGCCAGCGGCGAGAGGTCTTCGGGAAAGTGACCATCGATGCGCTCGCTCTCGCCGCGCCGGATTGCGACAACTTCCTCGCGCAGGCGGCGCAGGGGGCGCAGGCCAAAGCGCACCTGCAGCGCGCTGGCACCGGCAAGGGCAATGGCGAGGAAGCCGAAGGTCATGGCCAGGGCAAATTCGAAATCACGCAGCTGGAATTCGATTTCCTGCGTGGTGGCGGCCACCTGCACGAGGAAGACGCCGGTGTCGCCCGTGTCGATCTCCCTTTCCAGAATGCGGATGCGCGAACCCTCGGGCCCGGTCGCATAGCCACGCCGCAATCCGCCAAGGGAGGCGGGGATGCCAAGATCCGCGAGGCGGGGCAGGGAGGCTGCAAACAGCGAACGCGAGGCGCGCACCATGGGCTGCGATGTATCAAGCCGCGTGATCTGCCAGTACCAGCCCGACAGGGAGAGTTCGAACTGCGGTTCGCCGAGCTGGCCCGGCTCGATACGTGTGTCTTCGCCCGGTGCGGCGAGATCGGCGACGATGGCGCGCAGGTAGACGTCAAGGCGCTGGTCGAAGGCCTGTTCGGCGGTGCGGCGATAGAGCGTGGTCAGCAGCACCCCGGCGGCGAGCAGCAGCAGCATGCTCCAGAAGATCGCCGAGAGGAACAGGCGGGTCGCAATCGACTGCGCCTTGCGGCGTCCAAACCACATGGGTCAGCGCGCCGGGCGCGCTGGCGTCTCGCCCTCTGGTGGCGCGAGCAGGTAGCCAAGGCCGCGAACGGTCTGCAGCTGGTCGGTGCCGAGCTTCTTGCGCAGGCGCCCGACGAAGACCTCGATCGTGTTCGAGTCGCGGTCGAAGTCCTGGTCATAGAGATGCTCGACCAGCTCGGTGCGCGAGATCACGCGCCCCACATGGTGCATCATATAGGCGAGCAGGCGTTACTCGTGGGTCGTGAGCTTGACCGGATTGCCATCGACCATCACGCGCCCTGCGCGGGTGTCGAGGCGGATCGGCCCGCAGCTGATGTCGCTCGTCGCATGGCCGGCGGCGCGGCGCACGAGCGCACGCAGGCGCGCCAGCACC
>CAISZN010000170.1 GCA_903889985.1 uncultured Hyphomicrobiales bacterium
ATGTCTTCTACTGCCAGCGAGTTGAGCGAGAACAGCGAGGCTGTTGCTGCGGCAGCTCATCAGACCCAGTCGACCATGCAGAATGCCAAGAAGGCTACTGATCGCCTCGCAAAATCCATCGATGAAATTGCTGATCGGGTCCGCCAGACCAACGACGTCGCCAACGATGCAGTCAATTCTTCAAGATTGACGCAGGACTCAATTGATTCATTGTCGCAGGTCGTGGCAGAAATTGACAGCGTAACGAGGCTGATAACGGATATTGCTCGACAGACAAATCTTCTTGCCATCAATGCCGGGGTTGAAGCGACACGTTCAGGTCAGGATGGAAAGGGCTTTGCTGTCATCGCTCAGGAAGTCAAAAGCCTATCTGAGCAAACCTCATCTGCTACAAGCAAGATCTCCAATCTGGTGCGTCAGATTCATGATTCCACAGGTCATGCCGTTCAGTCGGTTCGGGCTATCGCTGGTTCGATCGGAAGCGTGAGTGATGCCGCTCGACAAATGTCCATTGCAATTGCACAGCAGGTTACTACTACTAGGGAAATCGCAGCGGGCATTTCCGAGACGGCAACAGCAAATTCGGAAGTGACAGACAGAATGCAAAACATAGCCTCCGAAGCTGGGTCGACCGGCCAGCAGGCGCAGGACGTGGATCAGATGTGCTCTGAGGTTGCTGAGCAGGTTCGGGAATTGCAGGCTTCGCTCGTGCGGATTGTGCGCACCTGTTCAACTGAAATTGATCGTCGTCAGGCGACGCGACACGAAGTGTGCTTCTCTGCGAGCGTTGGAGTGGGAGCCCATCGTGATCGATGCGATGTTCGTGACATCTCCGAGGGCGGGGCTCGGATCTCGGGATCATATCCATTCCGGTCCGATGTCGTGCTTCATCTTCCTGACTTTGCCTACCCACTCACGGGCCGCGTTGTTGGTCAACTCGAAGATGAGACTCGGCTTCAGTTTGTCATAAAAGAAGACATACAGAAGGCGCTCTCATCTTACATCATGGCGATCAACAAAAGCGTCCTGCGCCAGGCTGCGTAATGGATCGCCCGGCGAGCAACCTAGCTTCGAGGAAGAGCTTTCGAACTGTATTGCAAATCCGGCATCAATACTGACCTATCTTCCCGGGCGATCATCAGGCTGAGGATTGCGGGTTGTTTTTTGGCCTGCCTTTCTTTCATTGACTGGACAGACAACGCTCGCCGTTGCAGCATGAGCGATCGATCAAAAGGGTGCCTTGAGACACCCGTTCGGGGAGCGAAAGCCAATGACCCGCAAAAAGGGCAGGAACGATCAATCGCCACTAGACGAAGTCGCCGGGAATGGTCTTCTCAACCGGCGAGCGCTTTTGGGCAGGGGTCTGAGCCTTGCTGGCGCGGCAGGCGTTGGGGCGGGTGTCACCGGCGCAGCGGCGGAGCCTCTCAAGGATGACGAATGGAGCGCGTATCAGGGAAAAACTGTTGGTCCTGTTGGGGTGCGTTCCAAGCATGAAGATAAAACCATCCGCGTGCTTTCAAATCCCAAGGGAGAGCCGCGCACCCAGCATGCGCGCACGCCGCACCATCTTTTGAATGGTACCATCACACCGAGCCACCTCCATTTCACTATCCTGCATAATGGTATTCCTGACATTGACCCCGAACAGCATCGGCTCGTCATCCATGGGATGGTGAAGCAGCCCAAAATGTTTACGCTTGATCGGCTGATGCGATACCCCATGGTGACCCGTCAGACTTTCATCGAATGCGGAGGCAATTCCGCGCTGATGTTCTCCAACGAGCCGGTTCAGCAGACGCTGCAGTATCTGCATGGGGTTGTCTCGAATTCAGAATGGACTGGAGTGCTTCTTTCAACCCTACTCGACGAGGTAGGGATTGATCCGCAAGCCAAGTGGATGCTCGTTGAAGGTGCTGACACTGCGGCACTGACGCGCTCAGTGCCGCTGACAAAGGCTTGGGACGACGCAATTGTAGTGCTCTATCAGAATGGCCAGAGGCTGATGGCAGAGCAGGGCTACCCGATGCGTCTGCTCCTTCCCGGTTGGGAAGGCAACATGAACATCAAATATGTCCGGCGTATCAAGATTACCGACCAGCCAGCGATGACCTTCTACGAGGCTCGAAATTATTCGCCGCTTTTGCCCGATGGGCGCGCTTACAAGTTCTACTTTGTGAATGAAGTCAAAAGCTTCATCACGCACCCTTCCTTTGGAACGACTTTGAAGGAGCCGGGCTATTACGAAATTTCCGGGATAGCTTATTCCGGAACAGGCACTATCAAACGTGTGATGGTGTCAGCCGACGGAGGCCAGAGCTGGGCGGAGGCCGCGATTCAGGGGCCTGTGCAGGACAAGGCCTTTACGCGATTCCACATTCCTTGGCGTTGGGATGGCCAGCACGCAGTTCTGACCAGCCGAGCAGTGGACGATGGTGGGAATATCCAGCCGCTTCGAGCCGATTTCATCAAGACACGGGGGCAGTCGAAGACACCCGTCACCAATCCTATGGCCTTTGGTAACAATCACTACAACAGCCTGACAAGCTGGGGCATCAATTCAAAGGGAGAGATTTCTCATGTCTATATCTAAGTCTCTCTTTCTTGGATGCTTTCTTGTTCTGTCGGGAGGGGCCGCAGTAACGGCGTCCGACGATCCCAAGAATGGATTGGGTGGGCGCCCCAACCTTGGCATCCCAATGACCGAGGCTGACATCAAGAGTTGGGACATCACCATCCTGCCCGACGGCACTAATCTGCCACCGGGTTCTGGTATTGCCTCTACCGGAGAGAAGCTGTTCATCGAAAAGGGGTGCAACCAGTGTCACGGTGATGGCGCAGCTGGAGGCAGCAACGGCGCCCTGATTACCGACCAAAAGATCGAGATAGGCAATATTTTTTCTAACAAAACGATCAAGAACTTCTGGGCGAACTCGACGACGCTTTACGACTATATCCGCCGGGCGATGCCCTGGCCGTCTCCGCGTACTCTATCGAATGAAGAGGTCTATGCTCTGGTGGCCTATATTCTTGCGGGAAACAAGCTGATCGAGCCAAATGCGGTGATGGACGCCAAAACATTACCGCTAGTCAAAATGCCGAACAGGGATAACTTCATCCTCCGCTTTCCAGAGCGAATCTGATGGGAACAAAATCTAAAAGTGTTCCTGCGCTTGCGATTGTATCTTCTAATGTTTTCGGCAAGCCTTTGCCGCAATGCAATATTGACTTGGCTTGACAAGATCACGCAACGGGAGCGCAATCCGCCAAAGTCGGCTTATGAAATGTCCGATCAATTTTGGGAGGAAGTCATGCGCCCATCTCGACTGCTTGTTGCCCTGGCGTTCACCGCGTCATCCGGTTCCATTGCCGCTGCAGCAGGCATGACTGGAACTGTTTCGGGCCCAGATGGGGAGCCGTTTCGTGCAGCCTTCGTTCAGGCACGCAACAACGACTTGAAAATGACGGTCAGTGTCCTCTCGGACAATAAAGGGGGCTTTCGCATCAACGATTTGCCTGCGGGCAACTATACCATTCGTATTCGCGCCGTCGGTTTTAAAGCCGAAGCTATCAACGGTAAGAAACTAGGTGCGGATGAACATCTCACCCAAAACTTCAGCCTGCAAAAAGCGCCGATCCGATGGAATGAAATTTCCCAGTTGCAGGGTGAGGAGTTGTTGCCTGATGCACCAGGAAAGAAAACATGGATAGCCAATTGCTTTGGGTGCCATGGCTTCCAGTCCAAGATGGCCTCAGTGGTCCGTGATGAAGATGGTTGGCGCGATCGCGTCGCCTTCATGCGCGAGGCTATGAAATCTTCTCTCGGAGATCGCCGCGGTTTCAACGATGCGCAGGCAGAGGAGGTTGTCTCTTACCTGACAGCCATGTTCTCAGAGGACTCGAAGCTGCCGAAGTCACCAGCGGATCTGCCGGCCTATGCTGGAACAGTCTTCAAGGTGTCGGATGAGGCGCTGAATATTGTCTACGTTGATTACGACATGCCGGGCGCCAACCGCTTCCCCTGGACTGCGCAGCCAGACAAGGACGGTCTGTTCTGGACGCCTGAATATGGGCAGGCTAACAAAATATCGCGCCTCAATGCGCAGACAGGCGAAGTCAAGGAATTTCCCGCCCCGAATATTGGCCCGGCCCTCATTCATTCCGCCGTTCCATCTCCTGACGGGTCTGTCTGGTTGACAGAGGCTGGATCGAAAAAACTTGGGCATTGGGATCCGAATACGCAGGCAATCGAGGAATATCAGGACAGCTGGCGCAAGCACACGATCAAGATCCATCCAGATGGACGGATCTGGTCGACAGGTGGGCTGACTGTTTTTGATCCCAAGACGAAGACCTATACGCATATTGCAGATGCACCCAACACCTATGGAATCGATCTCGATTCCAAAAAGAATGTCTGGTTCACGGAAATGATGAAGGGCGGAAAGGTCGGCGTTGTTGATCCTGTAAGCCTGAAGGTCACAAAATTTACGCCCCCCACGGACGGGCGTCCTCGACGGATTGTCGTGGCGCCTGATGATGTGGTATGGTTCGCTGAATTCGATGCGAGCAAAATCGGACGCGTTGATCCGAAGTCGGGCACCGTCCAGGAATTCGACCTGCCGCTGCCTCATACGAAGCCCTATGCCCTCAAGATGACCCGCGATGGCAAGCTCTGGTATTCGTCTGAATCACGTGACGTCATCGGTCGCTTCGACCCGGCGAGCGGAAAGGCGCTTGAGTTTCCGCTACCATACTCTGACAACGGGATGCGTGACTTCTTCCCGGATGGGCAGGGACGCCTCTGGTACGCCTCGCCACCCAACAACAAGGTCGGTTATTTCTATATGGCGGTAAGCCAATAGTAGCTTCCCTCATGTGCAGGTCCTGAGGTTCGTCTCATGCATGAAAGGCTATCCCTGATGCAGGGTTGCTTTGGCGCCTGGCCACTTGCGTGATTGGCTGATTTGACGATGATGATCCTCAAGCTAGAAACGGCCAAAGGGCAGGGGGCATCAAAGCCTTTTGCCCCCGGGAGGACCATATGATCAAGCATATCATGCGAGGGCTTGCAGCCGCTCTACTATGTCTTGTTGTGCTGCTTCCAGCCTATGCGGTCGACAAGGTTGCCATTGGCTATATCGGCGGCACGGCGGATGTTGGATTCTATATTGCTGATGCCAGGGGTTATCTGAAGCAGGAGGGAATTGAGGCCTCCTTCACCGTGTTCGACAGCGATGTGAAAATGATCCCGCCGCTTGCGACCGGCGATCTTGATGTCGCTTCCGGCATGCTCAATGCTGCAACCTATAATGCCGCCGCCCGTGGTATCACCTTGCGTGCGGTTGCAGACAAATCACGCAGTAAGGGGATCTACTCCTATCAAGCCCTGGTCGTTCGAAAGGATCTCATTGAAAGTGGCGCTATTAGAAGCCTCGCCGACATCAGGGGACGCAAGTTTGGACTCACAGGTCAGGCAGGAAACTCCTACGCGGTCATGGTCGAGGCCCTGCAGAGCGTCGGTCTGGCCGAGAAGGATGTTGATGTCGTCTATCTCTCACTCCCGCAGCAGGCAGCAGCCTTTGCAAGTGGCGCAATTGATGTGAGCTTTCTGCCGGAGCCCTTCCTGAGCGCAGCTCTTAGAGCCGGATCTGCTGTGAGCTTCATGCCGATCACCAAGATCCGGGATGACAGTGTATCGGGTGTCAT
This sequence comes from uncultured Hyphomicrobiales bacterium, assembly GCA_903889985.1. Taxonomy (GTDB): domain Bacteria; phylum Pseudomonadota; class Alphaproteobacteria; order Rhizobiales; family Beijerinckiaceae; genus Terripilifer. The sequence goes on from CAISZN010000170.1 coordinate 5,707, forward strand.
TACCTATAGTGAAACTTTCATCAAAAATCGCCCGGAGGTCGCGCGAAGGATGATGAAGGCCTATGTGCGCGGTTTGCGTGATTATAGCGACGCCCTGAAGGATGGGCACCTCGCCGGCCCTGGAGCCTCGGAGATCATCGAGATCCTTGCCCAATACTCGAGTGTAAAAGATAAGTCACTGCTTGCGCGAGTCATTCCGCATTATGTTGATCCGGATGGGCAGCTCGGCATTGAAAGCCTCAAGAAGGATTGGGCCTTCTACAAGCACGAGGGCATCATTTCTGGAGATGTGACCGTGGAGCAGGTGATTGACACGTCCCTGGCTGCTGCAGCTGTGAAGGAACTTGGCCCTTATAAGCCTCGGGCAGAGTGAGCTTGATAAAGCTTTGTTACGGAAAAAGTTCAGAAATGGTCATAGGGTCGAAGTACGGAGTTTCTTGGATATTTTGGTTGGTCGATAAAGGATTGCCTACCCAATATCAGACGAGCGAACTTGTATTCCATAAGTTACACCTCCTAAAGCAGAACTGGTGCACTTTGTAGCTGAGCCAATGTATGCTTAGCGGCTGTCTAATCAATGGAAAAGCAGTGCCGCCAATTATGGCGTTGGCTGGCGCAATGCATCCTTCAGCAGGTCAACGACATCCGGTGGAAAGGCGAGAGCCTCCTTAACCACTGACGTGACCTGTTCACCGGTCGAGGGCAAAATGTCTGCCTGCATGCGTTTGGCATCATCGAGGAAAAGGGGATCTTTCATGGTTTCATCGAAGGCGCGACGCAGGATGGACAGGCGCTCAGGCGGCACTTTCGGTGAAACGGCAAAGGGACGATTGATCGACGCAAAGCTGAGGGCCAGGAGTCTGGCAGCTGCCTCCTTTTTCGGATCCCCTTTGACCAGGTCAATAAGGAGTGGCACATGCGCGGGAACGGTAGGGTCCTTCTTAACGCCAAGCTGGGCGATATAGTTCAGCTTCGGGCGGATATCTTCAGGCACCGTTGCAAGATAGCTCGTGAGCGATGTGACATTGCGGCCATCGAGTTCGCCGCGTTGGATGGCGAGATCATATTCTCCCGCACCAGTATAGCCAAGGATGACCTGATATTTCGTACCTACGAGGGCATTGAAGGCCCAGGCGATCTGGGAAGGACTCGACCCGACGCCAGTCGATCCGACACGGGTGACCATTTTCTTGGCATCATCAATCGTCTTGATCTGTGAATGAGGCCACGTGACGTCGACGGGATTGCTCTGGGCGAGATCGCCGATCCAGGCAAGCTGGCCCACAGAAATATCGAGTCCTGGCTCACCGAGAAGCTCTTGGATGAGATTGCCAGAATTGACATTAAGGATCTGGGTGCCGTCCTGAGGGGCCTTGCCGACCATGAAATTCAGCGCACGCATGCCGCCCGCCCCCGGCATGTTCTCGACCCTCACGCTTGGATTGCCGGGGATGTGGCGGCCAAGGTGGCGGGATAGGAGCCGCGAATAAGCGTCGATTCCCCCTCCCGGAGCGGACGGGATCAGGATCGTGACTGGCTTGCCAGCATAGAATTCCTGTGCCCGGACCCCTGGGGGCCAAAGCCAAAGTGCCAGAGCCGCGATTGCTCCCCGAATGGCCTTCATGACGCATTTCCTCAATGATTGCTTTGCTTTCGGGTAATTGCACAGCAATTGAACCGAGGCGTCAATCTGACCACGCGCCGGACGCATTTGTGGCTGGGCACCTCTGACCGATCAGCGAAAAAACATCATGGCACGACGGTTGCAAATACGGGAAGCAGAACCAATCCCGCATAAGCCGGGGTAGGGCGACGAAGGTTCAGGCGCCGCACGCTGGACCTATGTCGCGAAGGCGACAGGAGCGAGCTGATGTTCGGTTGGGAGCCATTTCTTTCAGAACGTGACCGCAAACACGACGAACTCTGGGGCAAGAAGGACCTTTACGGGTTCGGCAGCAAGCCAGCCCTCGTTCTCATCGACATTTACTACAGCGTGCTTGGCTTTGAACGGCAGGAGCTTTTCGAAAGCATGAAGACCTGGCCAGGCAGTACCGGCCTTGAGGGTTGGGCAGCCGTGGACAAAACGGCTGAACTTCTGGACGTTGCGCGCCAGTCCCGGATCCCGGTCGTTCACGTCAAGGGCCTGCACAACGGTATGAAGCCTTGGGTCCATCGCAACCGTGAGCCATCGCTTTTGTCGCCAGAGGTCTTGAAAAAAGGCAATGAGATCGTCGCCGAAGTGGCTCCCATAGATGGCGAGAGCGTCATTGAAAAGACGGCCCCAAGCGGATTTCAAGGTACGCCGTTGATGTTCCATCTCAACAGCCTTGGCATTGATACCGTCATTTGCTGTGGTGAAACGACAAGCGGCTGCGTCAGGGCTACCGTGGTGGATGGCGCTACATCGCGCTTCCGCATGGGTGTTGTGTCGGAATGTGTTTTCGACCGCACTGAGGCCTCACATTTCATGAACCTCTATGACATGCATAATAAATATGCCGATGTCGTTAGCCTTGAAAAGGCCAAGGCCTATTTTCGTGAGCGCGCACGCTGACGCCCCAGGATCATGCGCAGGCAAAGCGACAGTCATCCAAACAGGACGATATGCTTCCATAAGTGGGGATTGCTCATGACTTTCAATCGACGCTATGTGATGCCTCTTCTTGCAGCAAGCTTCTTTGCCGTCAGCCTGACCGTAGCGCCAGCTGTCATGGCACAGGAGAAGACACTACGTGTTCGATTTTACGACGATCCGGCTGGGTTCGATCCCGCCAATATCTTTCGCACTGAAAATGAAAATATCGCCTATAATATCTTCAGTGGGCTAACGACCTATGATGGGGCGAGCGGAAATATCATTCCTGATCTCGCGGAATCCTGGGATACGATCGATAACAAGCGCTGGGTTTTCAAACTTCGTCACAACGTCAAATTTCACAAGGGATTTGGAGACGTCACATCGGCCGATGTTCTCTACAGCTACAACCGGATCCGCGATCCCGCGACAGGATCACCCTACGCCTCAGAGTTTGCAGGAATTGACAAGATCGAAGCGCCTGACGACTTTACGGTCATCATCGAGCTAAAAGCACCGGATGGTAATTTCCTTCATACGGTCGCCAATTACCATCAGGGTCAGATCGTAAGTAAAAAAGCGATCGAAGCAGCTGGCCGACAGGTGCGGTGGCAGCCGGTCGGCACAGGACCATTCTATCTGGATCAGATCGATGTGAACTCACGAATCGTGCTGAAGCGGAACAAGGATTACTTCCGAGGCCCGGCACCGATCGAAACAGTCATTTTCCAGATCATCAAGGATGAATCTACAGCCACTATTGCGTTGCGCAAGGGCGAGGTGGATCTCGTCATGCGTTCGAATCGTCAGGAAAATTTAGAGACCCTCCAAAAAGAGGGCTTTGTGATGAATCGAGTGGACGATTACGCTCCTTCGCTACGTATTTTCAATCCAAATAATAAGGCTCTTTCCGATGTGCGCGTTCGGCGTGCCATTGCTCACGCTATTGATTATGATGCTATCAATAAGGCAACGGCTCCCCTATTGCAGAATTACACCGCATCAATCCTCATGCCTTGGATGACGGGATACACAGCCGATGTGCCGCGTTATCCATTCAACCCGGATCTTGCAAAGAAACTGCTAAAGGAAGCAGGTTATCCCAACGGGTTTTCCTTCAAAAACCTCAGTACGTCCGCGCAAGGCGTGACCGAGTTCCAGCAATTCGAAATTGATTATCTTGCCCAGGTTGGGATCAAGATGGAGATGGAGCTGGTTGATACGCCAACTTTCAACCAAAGGCGCAATAACGGGGATTTTGACTCGACGAGCCGTCTGCTGCCCGCGATCAATCCCGACATGGTGCTGTTCAGCTATTTGCATCCCGATAATATTGCACCCAAGGGTTTGAATGGCGCCAGATACAACAACCCGAAGGTCACGGAACTCTTGGATCAGGTCCGTGCTGTCATCGATCCTAAGCAGCGCACGCAGATGTATGCGGAGATTCAGAAAACTGTCATGTCTGATCTTCCCTATTTGCCGATGTATAGCAACGCAGCCGTCTGGCCAGGCAAGAAGAATGTAACTGGTGTGAAGGTCAATTTTCTTGCGCAGGTCAATTTCTTCGACGTCGACATCAAATAGGCCATCGTCATGCTCGGACATCTCGCAAAGAGAATAGGACAGCTTGTCGTCACGGCCCTTGGCGTCGTGACACTGGTCTTTTTCACGCTGCGCCTGATTCCAGGTGATGCAGCCTCTGCCATGGCGGGGGAAACTCTATCGGGCGAAGCGTTAAAGCATCTGCGTTCCCAGATGGGCTTGGATCAACCCTTGTTCGTACAATACGTCAGCTATCTCCGCGACCTTGCGCTGCTGAATTTTGGCGAGACGCTCACCACGGGTCTGTCAATTTCAGGTCTCATCAAGACGGCAATGCCAATAACGGCCAGCATAGCAGTGGGCACGCTCATCCTGACTGTTGCAATGGCCCTCCCGCTTGGAACACTGGCGGCGCTGATGGCGCACAAAGGTCACAAGACCCTCGATAATCTTATCACCGGCGCCGCAATGCTGATTGACCTTATGCCGTCGTTCTGGACAGCTCTGGTCCTGTTACTGTTCTTTTCGCTCTGGCTTGGGGTGTTACCCGCAAGTGGCGATGTCAATATAGGCGACCCCGGCCAATACCTGCGGCGGATTGCGCTACCGGTTATCGTCCTCTCACTAACCCAAGTCGCGACCCTGGCGCGCATAACCAGGACTTCTGTTCTTGAAGTGCTGGGAGAGGATTATATCCGGACTGCGCGGTCCCTGGGCTGGTCGGAACTGCAAGTACTCTTTCGACATGCGCTGAAAAATGCTGCCCTGCCAATCGTGACTGTCATCGGATTGAGCTTTGGAAGCCTGCTTAATGGAACAGTCATTGTGGAGTTCATCTTCACTGTGCCGGGTCTTGGCAACCTGCTGGTAGCTGGCATCAATAGTCGGGACTACCAGCTCGTTCAGACCTTGATTGTTCTCTATTCGCTGATTTTCGTCATCATGAATTTCCTGACCGACGTTGTTTACAAGAAGTTAGATCCCCGCGTGCAGTTCTAGGGCAGGCAGACAGGACCTATCATGTCACATGTCGCATCTACGTCCGATCCGCACCCCTGGTCTTTCAAGTTTCTGTGGCGGCCGCGCAAGGCCCGAGGGCGCATGAACCAGAAAGCGCTCATTGGGCTTGGCATTCTAATCCCGATCCTGCTTCTGACGATTTTCGCAGACTTGTTACCTCTGCAGGGTCCACTGCAGACTAATCTGCGCGCCATGATGAAGGCGCCTTCGCTCCTGCATCCCTTCGGGACGGATCGCATGGGGCGGGATGTTCTTGCGCGGACTCTTGCTGGAGTCAGAATTTCTCTCCTTGTCGGGTTCAGTGTTGCAACCATTTCGCTGGTTTTTGGGATGGTGATGGGTACGGTGGCTGGATTTCTCGGACGCTTCGTTGATCGCGCGATCATGACCGTCGTCGACATTTTTCTCGCCTTTCCATCCCTCTTGCTTGCCATTGGTTTGGTGGCCACCGTGGGAACTGGCCTGCTTCCAGTCATCGTTGCGATATCGCTAGCAGACGTCCCCCGTTTTATCCGACTCCAGCGCTCGCTTGTCCTCAGTCTTCGATCACGTGCTTATATTGACGCGGCACGAACGGTTAATGCCTCAAAGTGGTGGATGATGAGCCGTCATATCGCGCCCAATACAATTTCCCCGCTCCTGGTAGCAGCAAGTATTGCTTCAGCGAACGCAATCCTGGTCGAGGCGAGTCTGAGCTTTCTTGGACTTGGAATCATGCCGCCGACTCCATCACTTGGAAACATCGTGAGAGATGGTCAGATCTATCTTGAATATGGCTGGTGGATTTCGACTATGCCCGGCGCGGTAATCCTGTTGATTACGCTCAGCCTTCATTTTCTATCCGACGGTATTCGTGAGGTGCTTGACCCAAGGGCGCGTAAGTGAGCCAGATGCGCATGTCAACGATTTCGGAAGAGCCCCGTCACACCGCCCAGGTCACGCCGGTGCTGAGCGTCGAAGATCTTCACACGCATTTTGTGACGCCCGCCGGGCCAGTGCGCGCGGTCAATGGAGTCTCCTTTGATCTCCACCCGGGTGAGCGGATAGCAATCGTAGGAGAAAGTGGCTCGGGCAAAAGTGCCATGGCCATGTCACTCATACAGCTTCTTGCCTATCCGGGACGTGTGGTGAAAGGCAAAATCCTGCTCGGTGATCGGGACCTCGCGGCTTTGTCAGAGCGCGAGCTCAATCGAATCCGGGGATCCCAGATCGGGACGATTTTTCAAGATCCTATGTCTTCTCTCGATCCAGTGATGCGTGTAAGTGACCAGCTAATTCCGCCGATCATGCGACATCTACATATGTCGCGAGTTGACGCTCGCAATGTTGCAATCGGGTGGCTTAATAAGGTCGGTATCCCGGATGCCGAACGGCGAATTGATGCCTATCCATTCGAAATGAGTGGAGGAATGCGTCAGCGCGTCATGATCGCAATGGCGCTTTGCTGCAATCCACGCCTTGTAATTGCCGACGAGCCGACAACGGCACTCGATGTCACCATTCAGGCCCAGATCGTCGAACTGCTGAAGGATCTTACCGCAGATACTGGCACGGCGATGATCTTTATCACCCACGACCTTGGACTCGTGGCGCGCTTCGCCAACAAGGTTGGGGTCATGTATGC
>CAISZN010000171.1 GCA_903889985.1 uncultured Hyphomicrobiales bacterium
CAACTTCAGGCGAGCGCGACCGCTGGACGGCGATCAGGCGCGGCTTCATGGGCCGCTGCCCGAATTGCGATCAGGGACGCATCTTTGGCAGCTATCTGAAGGTCAACGAAAGCTGCCCCACCTGTGGGGAGCAGCTCCATCACCAACGCGCCGACGATGCTCCGCCCTATTTCACGATCCTCATCGTTGGCCACGTCATCGGGGCGCTCATGCTCGCCGTCGAGGAATATAACGACACGATTCCGATCTGGGTGCATGCCTTGGTCTGGCCGACCCTGACGCTGACCATGTGCCTTCTGCTGCTGCCGCGCATCAAGGGTGCGCTCATCGGCCTGCAATGGGCGCTGCGCATGCATGGCTTTGCCGACGAGCCGAGCCTGCCCACGGCCCAGCCCGCCGCGTGAGCCAGGACAAGGACACCACGACCGACTATGCCGCCCAGCTGACCGCGGACCTCTGGGAGCGGATCAGGGCCCAGCCCGTGACAGGCGCAAGGCCGCGGCGGGCCGCCACTCTCATGCTCATCGACCATATCGGCGCCGAGAAACCCAAGGTGCTGATGGGCCGGCGCCATGACGGCCACAAATTCATGCCGGGAAAGTTTGTCTTTCCGGGCGGGCGCGTGGAGCGAAGCGACCTCGCCATGAATGTGGCCGGGATGCTGGAACCGGTCACCGAGGCCAAGCTGATGGCCGCGCTTGGCAGCGACTCGCCGGCGCTGGCCCGCGCGACGGCCCTTGCCGCCATCCGCGAAACCTTCGAGGAGACGGGCGTGATCGTCGGCTCGCAGGACTATGGCACGCCCGAGCGCGCACCCGAGGGGCCGTGGACTCGCTATGCCTCGGCGGGGGTCTTTCCCGTGCCGGAGGAACTGCACTTCGTTGGACGGGCCATCACCCCTCCACGCAACAAGATGCGGTTCGATGCCTTCTTCTTTGCCGCTGATATCTCCGCCGTGGCGGGAATGGTGGAAGGCGTGGTCGGGCCGGAGTCGGAGCTTGTGGAACTCGTCTGGGTGGAGTTCGCGGAGGCGCTGGCCCTCGGCCTGCCCCTGATCACCAGCGTGATCCTGCGGGAACTGGAAGACCGGCTGGCCAAGGGCATGAGCCGGTTCCTGCCGGTGCCCTTCTACCGCACGACGAGAACGGGCTGGGTCCGGGACGTGTTGTGAGGCGAGACCCGCGCGCAACGCGGACCGGGAGGTCTGCGGTCCAGGAATGCGCTGCCAACGCTCTTGACTTCACCGGCTCCATCCGTATGTTGCCCCCACTTCGGCCGGGGCGGATGACCGCCTGACGGCCATTGCCGTTTCGGCAGGAATTTGCCCTCCGGGCTTTACGGGACCAAGACCATGGCCAAGGCCGCGACCATCAAGATCAAGCTGCTCTCCTCCGCCGATACGGGCTATTTCTACGTCACGACGAAGAACGCCCGCACCAAGACGGAAAAGATGGCGCTCACCAAGTACGACCCCGTCGCCAAGAAGCACGTCGAATTCCGCGAGACGAAGATCAAGTAATCTTCGACCGCACGACCTCGCAGAGCCGCCTTCGGGCGGCTTTTTGCGTTTCTGAAGCGATTGGATAGCTGACGGACAACCTCAGGCAGCACTTGAAAAAAGCGCAGCAAGAGACTCAGCACACATCATATTTTCAGAGAATGGCCGCCGGCAAATTGGTGGCCGGTCGGCGACGGTCTTTTGAGGAGGCCACTCCAACCATCGCCAACCGGCCCACCCCACGGACCCAGGAGATGCGGCGGACCTGAGCACTCCGTAGGGTATTCGAGAACTTTGGCCTCTCACCGCACAGGGCGGCTGACCCAAGGTCATTTCAGAGGCCAACGGCCACGAGGGAAACCTAGCGGGACCAGACTGAAATGCAACGAAACAAACGCATCAGCCCTGATTCATCAGCTGTTTACCTAAACGCTTTGGGTTAATTCGCAGACGCAAACGCGAATCGACCCTGCACAGGCCCGTGGTCTGGCAGCCGATCTTGCCCGAATTGGGGCGATTAGTGGCGTTCAGGCTGCGTCGGCGGTCACACGATTGCGACCGCTGTTCTTCGAGCGGTAAAGCGCCCGGTCGGCCCGCTTGAAGAGGGAATCCGCATTGGGATCCCCAAGGGATTCGGCCAGTCCCGCCGAGACGGTGACCGGGATCGTGCGGGCCCCATCGTCGATGGTGAACTGCTCCCCCTGGACGGCGGAGCGGACGCGCTCGGCGATGACAGAGGCGACGGGGGTGGCCGTGTCGGGCATGACCACGACGAATTCCTCGCCACCCAGGCGACAGACGAGGTCACCCTGGCGCACGACCCGCTTCACCCGGCCGGCGAAGGCCTTGAGCACCGCATCGCCGGCGTCGTGGCCATAGGTATCGTTGACGGCCTTGAAATGGTCGATGTCGAGGATCATCAGCGACAGGGGCCTGCCCCGCCCGGCCGCATTGTCGAGCAGCGAGGTGAGGTGCAGTTCCAGATAGCGACGATTGTGCAGGCCCGTGAGCTGGTCCACCACTGCCATCTCGATGGAGGCCTGGACGTTGTTGCGCAGGAGATCAGCATAGCGCTTGCGCCGCAGCTGGGTCGCCACGCGCGCCAGCAGCTCGTTGCGGTCGATCGGGCGCATCAGATAGTCATTCACGCCCAGATCGAGGCCGCGCAGCACGCGCTCGCGATCCTCGAGATCTGCGACCATCAGCACAGGCAGGTGGCGGGTGCGCTCCAGTGAGCGGATCTGGCTGCACAGGCGCAGGCCGTCGTAGTCCTTGAGGCCAAGGCTGACCACGAACATGTCCCAGTCGCCCTCGGCGCCCCGGAACAGGGCCTCCTGAGGATTGGTCTCGATGCTCACCTTGTGAAGGGGGGTCAGCGCCGTGACCATGCGCTCCGCGGAACTCGCCCGGTCCTCGATCAGCAGGATGCGGCCATCACGGCCCTGCTCTTTCAGGGCATGGGCGAGCGGATCGGGCATGCCCAGCGAGGCCGAGGTCATGGCGCGCGAACGCAGCTCGTCCATCACCACCTTAAGGCGGGCGAGGGAGCGCACGCGCGCGATCAGCGCCAGCTCGTCGATGGGCTTGGTAAGGAAGTCGTCGGCACCGACCTGCAACCCCTTCACGCGATCGGAAGGCTGGTCGAGGGCCGTGACCATGACGACGGGAATATGGGCGGTGGCAATATCGGCCTTCAGCCTCTGGCAGACCTCAAAGCCGTCCATGCCCGGCATCATGACGTCGAGCAGGACGATGTCGCACAGGCCCTGGGCGCAGACCGACAGGGCCTCGGGACCATTGGTGGCCGTCAGGACTTCGAAATACTCGGCGCTCAGGCGCGCTTCGAGGAGCTTGACGTTGGCGAGGATGTCATCAACGACCAGAACGCGCGCGGTCATTCCCCAGGCCTTTCACTTGTCGCCGATGAAATTGCGAACGGTCTCGAGAAACTTCACGACCGAGATGGGCTTCGACAGATAGGCCTCGCAGCCACCCTTGCGGATCTTTTCCTCGTCGCCCTTCATCGCGAAAGCGGTGATGGCGACAACCGGAATATGGCGCAGGTCCTCGTCGTCCTTGATCCACTGGGTCACTTGCAGGCCGGACACCTCAGGCAGCTGGATGTCCATGAGAATCAGGTCGGGACGATGGGTGCGAGCAAGCTCCACGGCTTCCACGCCGCTGCGGGTCTGGATCGTCTTGTAGCCATGGGCATCGAGGAGATCGTTGAAGAGCTTCATATTGAGCTCGTTGTCTTCCACGATCAGGACTGATTTCGCCATTCGGGATCCGATCGACCGGCCACGGGAGGGTGGCAGCCTAAAATTGAACGTTGTGCATACGTAGCGCAGGAAAATTTATGAAATGACAATATGTGCTAGTTTTACCCCCATGAGCCGACTGCGCGAGGATCCATCGACATCCGGGGCCGAGGCGCTGGCGATTGCCGGATTGGCGTTTCTTGCCAGTGACTTCGAACGCCTTGAGCCGTTCCTGAGCCTGTCCGGGCTGGCCCCTGAGAATATTCGCGCGGCAGCCAGCGATCCGGGGTTCCTGCGCGCTGTTCTGGAGCATATCGCCGGAGACGAGAGTCTCCTGCTCGCCTTCGCCGCCAATGAGCAGCGCGATCCAGGCGATGTGCAGAAAGCCCTGCGCCGGCTTGGCGGCGGCCCGGCCGACTGGCCGTGAGTCGCGCGCCATGAGCGCTCCCCTCGCCCTGTGCCGGGACTGCCTCGCCCGTCCGGCAGCGGGCGCACGCCGATGCCAGGCCTGCGGGTCGCCACGCGTGCTCACCCACGAGGAACTCGACCGGCTCTCCATCGCCCATATCGACTGCGATGCCTTCTACGCGGCCGTTGAAAAGCGCGACAACCCGGCGATCCGCGACAAGCCCGTCATCGTGGGCGGCGGCACGCGCGGTGTCGTCTCGACCTGCTGCTACATCGCCCGCACCTTCGGCGTGCGCTCGGCCATGCCCATGTTCAAGGCGCTGGCCCTGTGCCCGGACGCGGTTGTGGTGCGGCCCGACATGGCCAAATATGCGGAGGTGGGCCGCGAGGTGCGCGCCCGCATGACGGCGCTGACGCCGCTGGTCGAGCCGATCTCCATCGACGAGGCCTTCCTCGACCTCACCGGCACGGAGCGCCTGCATGGCGGCAGCCCGGCCCTTACACTGGCGGCCTTTGCACGCAGCATCGAGAAGGACCTCGGAATCACGGTCTCAGTGGGCCTCAGCTACTGCAAGTTTCTCGCAAAGATGGCCTCGGACCTCGACAAGCCGCGCGGCTTCGCCGTGATCGGCGAGGCGGAGGCACAGGATTTCCTGCGTCCGCTCGGCGTGGGCGCCATCTGGGGGATCGGCAAGGTTGGCGAGGAACGCCTCAAGCGCGAGGGCTACCACACCATCGGCGACCTGCAGCGGGCCGACCAGGGCGAGCTTCTGCGCCGGATCGGGCCTGAGGGCACACGCCTCTGGAAGCTCGCCCACGGCAAGGATGACCGCGCCGTCTCCCCCGACCGCGAGACCAAGAGTGTCTCCGCCGAGACCACCTTCAACACTGATGTGTCTGACCCGCACGACCTTGCCCGCGATCTCTTCCGCATCTCTGAAAAGGTCTCCGCCCGGCTGAAGGCGGCGGGCATCTCCGGGCGCACGGTGACGCTGAAGCTGAAGACCGGCGACTTCAAGCTACGCACCCGCGCCCGCGCCCTGCCAGCGCCCACCCAGCTCGCAGCGCGCATTTTCGACGCCGGGCGCCAGCTGCTCGAAAAAGAAGCGACGGGCACGAGGTTCCGGCTGATCGGCATCGGCGTGAGCGATCTGGCGGAGGCAGACGAGGCTGACCATGGCGATCTGGTCGACACGCGCGCCCATCGCGACAAGGCGCAGGAGGCGGCCGTCGATGCCCTGCGGGCCAAGTTCGGCCGTGGCGCCGTGGTGAAGGGCATCACTTTCGACGAGGGGCCGAAGAAGCGGTGAGGAGTGGGCCGCGCGCACTCTCTATGCCCCAGACCCTCACCCCAACCCTCTCCCGCAGGCGGGAGAGGGAGTGCGCGCCCGCTGATGCGTGAAATATTTCAGAAGCAGAAGCTGAATGCTTGTGCCCCCTTCGCCCCGCTTGCGGGGAGAAGGTGAGGATGAGGGGCCTTTCGCGTAGGGCGGAAATGCGGACGAGGGCGTCCGCGGTCCAGGGGTTGGTCAGCCGCACCTCCCATCCCCGTGCTTGCGCCGGGGCTCTGGCCTCTCTATTGAACGGGCTCCCAATTCCCGGAAAGATCCCCATGGCCGAGCCGCAACGCTCACACGTTCCGACCTATTCAGCGCCCGGCGCGCGCATCCTCATCGTCGAGGCCCGTTACTATGACGGCATCGGCGACATGCTGCTGGCCGGTGCCCGGCGTGCCATCGAGGCTGCCGGCGCCACAAGCGAAGTGATCGGCGTGCCCGGCGCGTTGGAAATTCCGGCCGCCATCAACGTGGCGATGCGCAGCGGCCTCTATGCGGGCGCGATTGCCTTGGGCTGCGTGATCCGCGGAGAGACCTATCACTTCGAGATCGTGGCGGGTGAAAGCTCGCGCGCCATCATGGACCTCACGGTCCAGCACGACCTTGCCATCGGCAACGGCATCCTGACCGTCGAGAACGAGGAACAGGCCATCGTGCGCGCTGATCCGGCACAGGGTGACAAGGGTGGTGATGCAGCGCGCGCAGCTTTGGCGCTTTTGCAGCTCAAGCAGCGCTATGGGGTCCGCTGATGTCACGGGAACATCGCGCCAACGCGCGCCTTGCCGCCGTTCAGGCGCTCTACCAGATGGACGTGGCCGGCAAGGGCATCAACGAGATCCTGGCAGAGTTCGAAACCTACTGGATCGGACGCGAGGTCGAGGGCGAGCAGTACAAGCCTGCCGAGATTGAATTCTTCCGGGACATCCTGAACGGCGTTCTCGAGTATCAGCTCGACATCGACCGAGACACCGACCAGACCCTGCAGGACGGCTGGCCTCTGCGCCGGGTCGAGACCGTCATGCGCGCCGTGCTGCGCGCGGGCTGCTATGAGCTGAAGAAGCGCAAGGATGTGCCGGCACGCGTCGTCATCACCGAATATGTGGACGTGGCCGCAGCTTTCCTCGCCAAGGACGAGGTCGGCATGATCAACGCCGTGCTCGACACGCTCGCCAAGAAGATCAGGGCGAGCGAGTTCTGATCGTCGGACTGCTTTAGCGCCAATCGTCCGCAGCTGATTGCTTGGGGCCCGACCTCCCGGTTCGGATGGTTCCAGGCTATGATGCAGCCATGACCGAAGACGACCTCATCGCACGCTGTTTCGCGCCCATTGCCGGACCGGATGCACTCGGCCTCAGGGACGATGCAGCTCTGACTCGCATTCCTGAGGGTCACGAACTCGTTGTGACCAAGGACGCGCTCGTGGGTGGCGTGCATTTCTTCAATGAGGATCCGCCAGCAAGCATCGCGCGCAAGGCGCTGCGGGTGAATGTCTCGGATCTTGCGGCCAAGGGCGCAGATCCGCATGGATTCCTGCTCGCACTGGCGCTGCCGCGCGGGACCGCCGAGACATTCGTCATCGATTTCGCGCATGCGCTCGGCGCGGATGCGCAACAATTCGGAATCCCTTTGCTGGGTGGCGATACCGTCAGCACGCCCGGCCCCCTGATGGTGAGCATCACGGCGCTCGGTCGCGTCCCAACGGGCCGCATGGTGCCTCGCACAGGTGTACAGCCAGGCGATCGCATCTATGTCAGCGGCACGATCGGCGATGCCGCCCTTGGCCTGCAGGTGCGGCTTGATCCATCCTTTGGACAGAAGCTGTCGAGCACGCAGCTGGACCACCTGCTGTCGCGCTATCTCGAGCCGCAGCCGCGTCTCGCGCTCGCCCATGCCATGCGCAGCTTTGCCCATGGGGGCATGGATGTGTCGGACGGGCTCGTCGGCGACCTGTCGAAAATGCTGCGGGCCTCGGGCGTGGGCGCCACCATTCGTCTCGCAGATGTTCCCCTTTCCGATGCGGCAACGGCCATGGCGGTTGATGAAAAGGCCTTTGTCACTGCCATGACCGGCGGCGACGATTACGAATTGCTGGCCGCCGTGCCCCCCGCGCAGGCAGCGGCATTCGAGGCGGCAGCGAGCGCAGCGGGAATCGCCGTCACGCTCATTGGCGAAGCCAGCGCCACGCGCGACATTGTGATGCAGGGCCGCAAAGGGGAGCCTCAGGCCTTTTCCACTCAGAGTTTCAGTCACTTCTGAGCGGTCTGAAGCGCACAAATCCGCGAGGGGCATGGACAGGGCCCATGCCTGCGCCTACACCTCGTGCGGTCATCCGGTGGGCACAGCCTTGGTCTTCGTCGTCTTCGTTCTCTGCGGCCTTTCGAGCGCCCTGACCAACAGGTCGATGGACCCTATGCTCACGGAAATCGCGCGCGATTTTTCCGTGCCGGTGACGACCGCCGCCCTGCTCTCCTCCGCCTATGCCTTTCCCTATGCCTTCAGCCAACCGATCCTCGGACCCATCGGCGATTTCTACGGCAAGTCGCTCGTCCTGCGGGTCTGCCTCTGGCTGCTGACCCTCTGCCTGCTGGGCTGTTATTTCGCGCCGAATTTTTCGTCCCTGCTCACCTTCAGGCTCGTTGGCGGCATCGCGGCGGGAGGCATCATGCC